>NZ_JBDUCX010000361.1:0-4699 GCF_040003245.1 Chthoniobacter sp. | reverse complement strand
GCGACCACCCGGCCCGGTGGGCGCCGAAACCCTACTATGAAGGCAGGGCGTACCACCAAGAGCCGGATCCATCTCGAGCCTCAGGGCGACCGATGGATGCTTTTGGTGGACGACAAGCCGGTCATCTGCACGCACGACCGGCGCTGGCTGCTCCGCTTTGCCGTCAATCTGCGAAAAACTCTCGCCAGCGATTCTCCCCGATGAGCGCGCAGCCGACGGACGATCCCCCACCACTGCGGAAAATGTCCGCCAGCTACCGGGAGTTCCTCCTGGAGCGGAACGAAATCCTGCGGCACAAATGGATCGAAAGCGAAAAAGCGGGCTGCGACATCGGGTTTGAAAAGGCGCTCCTGGAGTGGGTGATACGGCACCGCTCGGCGTGGCTGCGCGAGCGGCGGCCACTGGTCGAATTGCCGCGGGAGTACCGGCGCGGTTCGCTGGTGTAGGGCGCGTGTCCCCACGCGCCCTACACAGCGCACCACCGACGATGAATGTGGATCCAGTTTCGCGCAATTTCCCACGCCCCCACCCCGGCCCTCACCCCCCGTGGTTTTCCCGCTCCACCCATTGCACCGCCCGCTGGATCATTTCGGTGGCCCCGTGCAGGTTGAGCTTTTCCTTGATCCGGCCGCGGTGCGTGTCGACGGTCTTGACGCTGAGACGCAATTGCTCGGCGATCTCCTTGCTGCCCCGCCCGCGGCCCAGCAGTTCGAAGACTTCCAGTTCGCGGTCGCTGAGCCGGCCGACCGACGATTCGACGGGACGCTTGGTGCCGACGAATTTCTGGAAAATGCTGCCGCCCACCTTCTCGCTGACGTGAACCTGTCCCTGGCGCGCCTTGCGGATCGCGATCAGCAATTCATCGCTGCTCTCTTTTTTCATCACATAGGCGAGCGCCCCGGCGCGCAGGGCGCGCTCGGCATAGAGCGCTTCGTCGTGCATGGAAAGGACGACGGCGGGCAAGCCGGGTCGCTCCACTTTGAGATGCTTGAGAAACTCGAGACCATTCATGCCGGGCAGCGAGATATCGAGGATGACCAGGTCGGGTTTGTCCCGGGGGATTTGGGCCAGCGCCTGGCTGGCGTCGCCCGCTTCGCCGCAGACTTCCATGTCCGCCTCCTGGTTGATCAGTTGCACGAGCCCTTGCCGGACAATCTGATGATCCTCGACGAGCAGGATCCGCGTTTTCGCTGGTTTCTTTCGTTTCATGGGCGTTCCCCATTGGTGGGAAAGGAGCAGACTACCACAGTGCCGCGCGGTTTGTCGCGCCGCACCTCGAGTGAACCGCCGATAACGGACGCGCGATAGCGCATGGTGTGCAATCCCATCCCGGAGGCCTTCGGCTTCTCCGGCAGTCCCTGGCCATCATCCCGCACCTGGAGCGTGATCCGGCCGTGGCCGGCCGTGGCCGGCCGCGAGCCGGATCAAGACCGACCGGGCCCGGCCATGCTTGATCGCATTGCTCACCGCCTCCTGGGTGATGCGGTAGAGATTCGTCGCCACATTCGGGTCCCCAATCGCCAGCGATTCGTCGCACTCCAGCAGACACTCGATGCGAGTGTGCCGCGCCACCTCCGCCGTCAACTCGTGGAGCGCAGTCACGAGACCGCTCTTTTCCATCGCCACCGGACAAAGACCCCGGGCCATGTTGCGCGCTTCGTCAAGGCATTGGCGCGCGACGCGCCCGATCTCTTCGGCATCGGAGGCGGCGGGCAGTCCGCTCTTGCGCAGTTTATTGCGCAAGGCTTCGGCCAGGCACGCGGTTCCCATGAGGCTTTGGCAAATGCTGTCGTGCAGGTCGCGGCCGAAGGCCCTCCGCTCCCGCTCGCTGATGGCCAGCACGTGCCGCTCCGCTATTTTCCGGGGTGTGATATCGCGCGCCATCACCAGCACGGCAGGCTCGCCTTCGAAGTGAAAATTGCGGGCGGCCAGCTCGACATGGACGGGGGTGCCACTGCCGCGCTCGATCTTGACCTCCATGCTCGGCGTTTCCCGGCCCGTGGCCACCTGCACCAGCAGGGACGCCACGCTTTGCCGATAGGCTGGGCGCAGCAAGCCGGTCAATTCCCGGCCGTGCAGATCCGCAACCTCTTTCACGCCACAGAGATCCAGCGCCACGCGGTTCGCAAAAACGATGACTCCATCGCTCTGGATGAAAATCCCGTCCGGCGAAGACTCGACCATGTCCCGATGCCGCCGCTCGCTCTCCTCGAGCGCCTGCGCGACCCGCAGCCGCTCGCCGATCTCCGTCATCGCCGTGCGATAAACGGTCTCGTCCCGGCGGGCGTCGAGCACCGGCACGCTGCGCAATTCGACGTGCAGAGTGCGCCGGTCGCGCGCGCGCAAGTCGAGGTCGCTCACCACCACCGTGGGGCGGCGGCGGCACTCGCTCATATGGTGGAGAAACTCTTTCCAGTGTCCCCTGGCGATGTGGCTGAGAAAGGGCATTCCGATCAATTGCACACGCTCGCGCCCGAGCAGGCGCGCGGCAGTGACATTGACTTCGCGGACGCAACCCTGGGCATCGAGCGTGAGGAAACCGATCGGCGCGTAGTCGTACTGGTCGGCCAGGTTGGCCCGGGCCTCCTCGACGAGGTGCAACATCCGCGTGAGCTCGCGATTCTGGTGCTCCAAATCCTCCCTGGAGCGCGCCGGCGGATTCCGAGTGGCTCGGGCCGCGCGCGCCTTCATGGTTGCGCCTCGGTGATCGAGAGCACGATCACCGCTTCCTCCCCATCGATCGGCGCCACCCGGCGGGCGTTCAGGAGCACGGTCTTTTCGCCGATCTTCGGGAAGTGATGCTGGACCTTGAACCCGCTGACGCTGACGTTCTTGGGCAGGATCTCCTCGAGCAGCGAACGCAGCGAGGGAATATCCCATTGGCCATTTCCCAGGTCGTAGAAAAAGCGTCCTTCGGTGTCCGCCACGGAAACCTGGAACTTTTCGCAGAACGACTCGGTGACCCGCTTCACCCGCAGCGCCTCGTCCAGCACCACGAGTGGCTCGCGCACCGTCCCGATGATGGCGTCGGCGTAGTGCGCCGCATGTTTCAACCGGTCCTTGCTGCGCTTGGCGTCGTCGATGTCGAAGAGAATCAACACCGCGCCGGCGATTTTATTCTCGGCGGTTTCATACGGGCGCACCTGCAACAAATGCCACCGGCCCCGCCGGTCGCGGATTTCCCTTTCCTTCACCGTCAGGCCGTCGATGACCTCCTCCACCAGCTTTTCAAAATCCGGCACCTCAATGTCCGCCTTGATGTCGCTGATCGCGCGTCCCACATCCGAGGGGATGAGCTTGAAAATTTTCTGCGCGCCGGGGGTAAAGCGCCGGATGCGCAGGTCGCGTCCCAGCATCACCACCGGCAGGCTCACACTGCGGAGCAGGTTGTTGATATCGTCGTTCACCGCCGTGAGGTGCCGGTTGTTGTGCCGGAGTTCCTCGTTCAGGGTCGTGAGCTCTTCGTTCGTCGATTGCAGTTCCTCCTTGGCGGTCTCGAGTTCCTCGTTGGTGCTCTGGAGTTCTTCGTTGCTCGACTGGATCTCCTCGTTCGCCGAGCGCAATTCCTCGTTGGTCGCCTCGTGCTCCTCGGACAGGCTTTGCAAGTGTTCCCGCGCCGCGGCCAGCTCCTCGGTGAGCTGCCGGTGGCGGGCATTTTCGCGGCTCTTTCCTTTCGGTTCCGCCAACGGTGCCGCCGCGGCCAGGGCCTCTTCAAAAACGACGACAAAGGCGCGCTCCTTGACCACCGGCGGGTCGATCCGCAGCACCTCCAGGGAGATCTCGCGCATCTTGCCCCGCAGCTCGATATGCAGGGTGTGCTTGCGCGCCTGTCCAGCGCCTTTGCGGGCGGCGGCAATCGCGTTGCGCAGTTCCCCGCCCAAGTCCGGCGGCGTCATTTTGAAAAGATTCAGGCTCGCCTCCCCGGAGTCCGGATTGAGGTACGGCGCCACCTCGCCGCGAAACTGAATGATCTCCATCTGCTCGTTGACCACCAGGCCCGGAGGGCAGTACCGGGCCGTGACCAGGCGGTCGGCTTCCTTCAAGACATCCAGCCGGCTCCAGACTTCCGGGGCGGCCTTGTCCCGCCGGTCCAGCGGCTCATCGGCGATCGGCCGAAATTCCTCCCCGAGGGAAAGGTGCGGCAGCAGACTACTGCCGTTCACCCGCTTGAGGAAGATCTTACTCTTCGCATCCAGCGGGGTGAAAAGGTCGGTAAAGCTGCCGACCGTTTCCGCACTGCCCAGCAGTAGATTACCCTGCTGTTTGAGCGCATAATGAAACACCGGGATCAATTTCTTTTGCAGCACCGGTTCAAAGTAGATCAACACATTGCGGCAACTGATCAGGTCGAGCTTCGAGAACGGCGGGTCCTTGATCACATCCTGCCGGGCAAACACACAAAGTTCGCGGATGCTCTTGCTCACCTGGTAGCCGCGGTCCGTCTTCACGAAGTGCCTCCGAAGCACGTCGGACGGCACATGGGCCTCGATCGTGGTATCGAAAATACCGCGCCGCGCCGCCTCGATCACGTGCTCGCTTACATCCGTGCCAGGAAATCCACCAGGCGGATCGCCAGCGAATACGCTTCTTCTCCCGTGGAGCAGCCCGGCACCCAAATGCGAATCGGCTCGTCGAGGCGGCAATTCTTGAGCAACTCGGGGAAGACTTGGACGTCGAGCGCAACAAAGCTTTCCGGCTC
>NZ_JBDUCX010000009.1:0-45881 GCF_040003245.1 Chthoniobacter sp. | reverse complement strand
GCCAACGGCCGCCACGGTTTCCCCGCGAAGATGACCCTGCAAATCGCGCAGGCCCTTTACGAGAAGCACAAGGCGCTCACTTATCCCCGAACCGATTCGCGCTACTTGCCGGAAGATCATATCGCCACGGCCAAGAACGTCATGGGCAGTTTCGAGGATCGCACGCTTTCGGTGCATGCCGAGAAGGCGCTTCGCCAGGGCTACGTCCATCCGAACAAGCGCATCTTTAATAACGCCAAGGTCAGCGATCACTTTGCCATCGTCCCGACCGGGACCGTGCCGCACGGGTTGAGCGAGACGGAGCAGAAGATTTACGACCTCGTCGCGCGGCGCTTTATCGCGGTGTTTTATCCGGCGGCGCAGTTTGAGGTCACGACGCGCATCACCACGGTCGACGGCGAGAAATTCAAGACCGATGGGAAGATCATCATCGATCCGGGCTGGCTCGCCGTTTATGGCAAGCAGGCCGAGGGTGATGGCGAGAATGACAAGGCGATTTGCGCGATCACCGCCGGCGAGACGGCCAAGACCGAGGCGATCGAGGTGAAGGAAAACGTCACCAAGCCGCCCGCCCGCTACAACGAAGGCACGCTGCTCAGCGCGATGGAAGGCGCTGGCAAGCTGGTCGATGACGAGGAACTGCGCGAAGCCATGGCCGAACGCGGGCTGGGCACGCCCGCCACTCGCGCGCAGACCATCGAAGGCCTCATCTTCGAGGGGTATCTGCTTCGCCAGGGGCGCGACCTCATCGTCACCGCCAAGGGCATCTCCCTCATCACCCTGCTCCGCAGCCTGCACGCCGATTCGCTCACCAAGCCCGAGCTGACTGGCGAGTGGGAACACAAGCTCCGCCTGATGGAGCGCGGCCAGCTTTCGCGCCCGGCGTTCATGAATGAGATCCGCGGTCTGACCACGGAACTCGTGAGCAAAGTACGCGGCAGCATGGGCAAGACGGTCGAGGGGCAATTCAAGAATCTCGAGGCGAAGTGCCCAAAGTGCGGCACCGGTCCTTTCAAGGAAAGTTTCAAGGCCTACGAGTGCGTGAACCCGGAGTGCAAACTCATCGTCTGGAAAAGCATGAGCGGCCGCGAATTCGAGCGCGACGAAGTGGTGAAGTTGCTGACCACGGGACGCGTGGGACCGCTGGAAGGTTTCCGCAGCAAGCTGGGCCGCGCTTTTACCGCGGAGATCATCCTCAGCGAGAAGACGGAGTGGAAACAGAAGTTCGATTTCGAGGACGACAAAGACGCCGACGGCAACGCCAAGGCGGTGGATCTTTCGCAAGCCAAACAGCTCGGCGAAACCGCGCAAGGCACAGTCTACGAAACGGAGAATGCCTTCCTTTGTGTGCCGGCCGGCGAGGGCAAGAAGCCCGTGCGCATGGGGAAGAACATTTGCCAGCGCGCCATCCCACCGGAACAGGCGCTGAAGATTTTCCGCGACGGCAAGAGCGACCTCCTGCCGCGTTTCATCTCGAAGAAGGGCAAGCCCTTCTCGGCCTACCTCAAGCTGGACGGCCCCAAGGTCACCTTCGAGTTCGAGCCCCGGCAGAAGAAGGCGCCCGCCGCAAAGAAAGCGACTCCCGCGAAGGCGGAGAGCTGAGAGAGAAGAGCAGTGCTTAGTGCTTAGTGCTTAGTCGGAAAAGACCGCGCGCCCCTTCGCTTGCGCGTGGAAAACTCTCTGACTGAGAACTGAGAACTAAGAACTTTGCCACTACTTCCCCGTCAGGCTTTGCACGATGAAATTCCAGATGTCCTTGTACTTCTCCGTCGGGTGATCCGGGTACTTGTTGTAAACGGTGGCGCCGACGGATTCTGCGAGCTTGTGGAAGCCCATGCCCCACGCCGGTGAGTGCACTTTGTAGTTCGCCTCGGTGAAGTCGGCGGGCTGGGTCATCCCCCACTCGTTTTCAAAATAGATCGGGGCGGCATCCTTGTTCAGCAACCAGTCGGGCGACCATTTTTGGATGAGCGGCAGCAGCTCCTCGCGGCGCTTGAGCGAATCCTCAAAGCTCATGCCAAACGAGGGTGCGCCCCAGGCCACGCCGGGCACCCACTCCTGCATGCGCTGCGGGTCGATCGTCGGCTGGCTGCGATAGGCCGCGACGCAAGTGACTTTCGATGAAGTCTGCGCCACGGGATCTTTCGAATTCGCATCGGCGTGTTCACCGGAGCAGCCGACATACAACGCGGGCAGCGTCCCTTGCGAACCGCCACCGACCGCAATCCGCTTCGGATCGAGATTCCACTTCGCCGCATTCCGCCGAATGAATTGCACGGCGCGGACCGCATCGTTCATGGGATACGAAATCGGCGGGTTCGCCTTCTCCTGCACGGCGTCGGCCAACGTCCGCGATTCCACCGCGACGACCGCGACGTGCGAGGGGAAAAAGCGCCCGAGATCCACCGCATGTTTGCTCGGTGCCCAGAGGCCACCGTACCAAATCAGCACCGGGCAAGGCTCCTGGCTGTTCGGCGGCACGTAGACGTCGAGGAGCTGGTGCGGATTGGGTCCGTAGGAAACATCGGCCGCGGTCGGCGTGGGCGGAGCGGGTTTCGGCGGGGCCGGCTTTTCCTCGGCGGAAAGCAAGGTAGCGGAAAGGCTGAGCAGGAGTGCGGTCGTGTGAAGGAGGGAAGATTTCATGGAGAAAAGAGCAAGCGGAACACTCCCGTAAATGAACACCCGGGCGGGTGAAAATGTTAGGCGGGTTCGCGATCTTGCTCCGCCCTATGGCCGGATCGGCTTGCCGAGATATCCCAGGCGCAAGGTCGCCACCCTATCCTCCTCAAAACCGACGACCAGCGTGCCACGAGTGCCCGACGTGGCATCGACCACCTTGTCCACATAGCCCAGTTCGGTCCCTTCGCGATACGTGGCATTAGGCGGCCCGAGCAGCTTGACCACGTCGGCCATCGATTTTCGCTTGAGCAGCGGCACCAGGTCCTCCGGCGTCGCCCATCCATCAACGAACTTCTTGAGCGCCTCCCGCTCCACGGCGTGGGGATCGATCGCCACCGCACGGGCGCGCGCATCCTTGGGCGCGGTCACGCTGAGTTCGGCAATGGCGCGATTGGCATCCACCACCAGCGGGCTGGCCGGAAAGCTGGCCACAAACTGCCGGTAACGATCGAGCGACGAGGTGTTCAAGTTCTGCTGGTGCAGCTTGCTGGCCTCGGCAAAGACAAAGGCGTCGCTCTTTTTCATCTCCGCCATCTCGCCTTCCAAGGCATGAATGCGCGTGTCCTTGCCAGCGATCACCTTGTCCTTCTCGGCGAGTTCCTTTTTCGCCTTCTCCACATCGTCTTTGGCCAGCAGCACAGCATCATCCTTCCCGGCACTATCCTTCTCCGTGGCAGCGAGCTTCTTCTTCGTCCGCTCCAGTTCGGTGCTCATTTGCAGCCCCTGGACCTGGGACTCCGGGGATGGCCCGTCATCTTTATGGCACCCCGCGAGGAGCCCGCCGAGGGTGAGCAGCAAGACGACGGACGCGTAAGGGAAACGGCGGCAGTGCATTCGGGGATAGTCATCGCCGAAGCCGGCGAATCGGGAAAGGGAAAAGCGCGATGATGGGCAAAACGGAAGCGGTAACGATCGGATAAAGCAGGCCACAGCCGATAGCGGATCGGCTGGCATGCCGCTTGCAGCTTACAAGACACGATGAACCGATCCCATCCCGTTCTCCCTCGAATCCGTGCTTTCCATCTGCGAATCGCGGGAAGACTCGCCATGTTCGTATTCTTCCTGAGCGATGTCCAAATTACCCTGGCACAACTCGAGGCGCGGTCAAACCGCACCGACGCCGACACCGCCTACAAGCAAGGCCTGGCTCTCGCGCAGAAGGCGAAAAGCGAGGGCGGCTCGATGGTGGAAGCAGTCGCGGCCCTGAACGCGGCCGCAGAACAAGGCCAGCCATTTGCAGCCACTACGCTCGCGCGAATGTACCGACTGGGCGACGGCGTGCCGAAAGACGACGCGCACGCGGAAGCGCTCATCGCCCGGGTTGCGAGGAGCTCCGATCCAGTCGTCCTCTTCCAGATCGGCTTGAGCTACCTGCCGAATTCCAACCAGCAGTCCGAGGAGAAGAATGTCGACCGCGCCATTCCCTATCTTCTGCGCTCCGCGCAAAGTGGCTACGGTCCAGCCGTGGGCCCTCTCGGTTTTTGCTTCATGGCCGGGTCCACGGAACGCCAGGATTTCGTTGCCGCTTTCCAATGGCTTTCGCTCGCAGCCGCGCAGGGAGACGAGAGTTCGCGCATGTACCTCGAGCGCCTGCGCCCGAGACTCACCGCAGCGCAGACCACTGAGGCCCTCCAGCGGCTCAACGACCTGCGCTCACGGATGAGCGCGCGGCCAGCCGGGTTGCCTTCGGTCACGCCATACTCGAGCGCCACGCTTCCCGGCCAGGCTCCCCCGCCCCAGACGGCGAGGTAAAGGTCGCGCCGCACTGGGAAGGTTGCTCTATTCCTTCGATTTCCTTTTCGGAGTCGGGACTTCTTCGAGTTCCTTGCGCATCTGGCGGGCTTCTTTCACCTTGGGCGCGTCAGGTCCCATGATTTGCGTGAGCTGGGCTTCGGCGCTGCGGATGACGTCGAGGGCGTCGGAGTATTTTTTCTCGGCCTTGAGCGTGGCGGCAAGATTGAGCAGGGCGAGAGCGACTTCGGGGTGCGTCTTGCCGACAATCTGCTCGAGTGCGGCCAGGATGCTGCGCTGTTCCTTCTCGGCTTCGCCGAAACGCCCCAAGGCCAGCAGCGGTTTGACGAGATTGGTGCGATTGAGAAGGATGGCCGGATCGTTGGGTGGAAGCTTCTTCTCCAGCGTGGGCTGGGCGGCGCGCAGCAGTTGCTCGGCTTCGCGGAATTCACCGATGTCGTTGAGAACGCTGCCGAGATTGGCGCGGGCGCGGGCGGTGGTGACGTCCTCGAGACCGAAGACGCGCTCGCGCAGGGCGAGGATCTTACGGAACTCGCGCACGGCCTCGGTGCTGCGCCCTTCCCGCGCGTAAGTGCTGGCGAGAATCTCGCGGAATTCGATGACGTCCTTGTTCTCGGGTCCGAGGATGCCGCTCTCCAGGTCGATAGCTTCCTGCAGCACGTTCTCCGCGCCGAGATAATCGCCTTCGACACCGAGGACGATGGCGAGGTTTTTGCGGTCCTGCAAAGTGTCCGAGTGGTCGAGGCCGCGGGTCCTCTCATCGCTGGCCAGCAGCGCGCGGAACTCCGCCTCGGCTTCCTTGAACTTGTTCACGCCGAAGAGCTGCATGGCGTGCTTGACCTTTTCATCATGGCCATCGTCGTCGACCTTCTTTTCGGCGGCGGCAAGGTGGGTGGAACCACCCAGACAGATACTGCCGAGGCTCAAGACGAGGAGATGCTTTTTCCAAAAACGTGACATGACGTTTCCCTTTAGCGCCGGAGAGGGGCGCTGGCTACTGCGGAAATTAAATTCCAATCAATCCCGGAAGACGATCGCCCGCTGCCCGTGGAGGAGGACGCGGTCGGCAAGGTGCCAGCGAACGCTCCGGGCGAGGGCCAGGCGCTCGCAATCGCGCCCGAGGCGCATGAGATCGTCCGGGGTGTGGAAGTGCTCCACGCGGATGACCTCCTGGTCGATGATTGGGCCGGCATCGAGCTCGGGGGTGACGTAGTGGCAGGTGGCACCGATGAGCTTCACCCCGCGCTGCCAGGCACGCTGGTAGGGGTTCGCCCCGACGAAGCTGGGGAGAAAGGAATGGTGGATATTGATGAGGCGCCCCGCGAACTCCGCACAGAGCTCAGCCGGAACGACTTGCATGTAGCGTGCGAGAATAATGAGATCGGGCTGCACGAAACGGAACAGCTCCGCCATCTTGGCGAAGGCCGCGGGCTTGTTGTGCGCGTCGACCGGCACATGGCAGAACTCCAGCCCCTCGCGCTCGACCATGGAACGCAGGCTTTCGTGATTGGAAATGACGGCGGCAATTTCGAAGTCGAGTTCCCCGGAGTGCCAGCGCCAGAGCAAGTCGGCGAGGCAATGGCCCAGTTTGCTCACCATGACGATGACCTTTCGTCGCGATTCCGCCGTCCGAATGGTCCACTCCGCCTGCAGGTCCGTGGCGAGGGGCGTAAACTCCTTGCGCAGCGCCGGCAGATCGACCGCGAGCGTGCGCGTATCAATCTCCATGCGGGTGAAAAACCAGCCGGCCGCCGGGTCGGTATACTGGTGGACCTCAATGAGATTTCCCCCGTGCTGTGCGACAAAATTCGAGATAAGCGCGAGCAACCCCACACGATCCGGGCAGGACAGGCGAAGGAGGGTGCTCATCTGGGGGAGGAGAAATTAGGATTTTGCATTTAGCATTTAGGAATTAGCTCTACTGCCAAGCATTGCACATAAGCGGAAGCCCCAAATCCTAAATGCTAAATCTCTAAATCCTAAATTCTTATGGCCGTTTCCTCTACCATGCTCGAACTCGGCACGGTTGCGCCGGACTTTTCGCTGCCCGATGTGATCTCGGGAAAGACCGTGCAGCTCGCGGATTTTGCGGAGAAGAAAGCGTTGCTCGTGATGTTCGTCTGCGCGCACTGCCCCTATGTGGTCCACGTGCAGCCCGAACTGACGCGACTGGCGCGTGACTATGCGGGCCAGAGCGTAGGGTTGGTGGCCATCACCGCCAACGACGTCGGTCAGTATCCCCAGGATGCCCCGCAGCCCAGCGCCGCCATGGCCTGCGCCGCAGGATGGACATTCCCCTTTCTCTACGACGAATCGCAGTCCGTCGCGAAAGCATACACCGCCGCCTGCACCCCTGATTTCTTCCTCTTCGATGCGGCGCGCCAGCTCGTCTATCGCGGCCAGCTCGACAGCTCGCGCCCCGGCCGCGGACCGGACCGTCCCGGTGCCGGCGTCCTCAACGGCGCGGACCTCCGCGCGGCCATCGAGGCGGTGCTGGCGGGCCAGCCAGTCAACCCCCAGCAGATGCCCAGCATCGGCTGCAACATCAAGTGGAAGCCCGGCCATGAGCCGGCCTATTTCTAAACTCCGGGGCACGAAAAAACTTTCCGCCCAGCGCCCGGAAGGCTATGCGAATAGCCTGATTCGGAGAGTCTTTCAGGAACGTCATCCTTATGCCTACCACCCTTCCCCCGGCAGTCGTCGCGCTAGTCGCCATTCTGGTCCTCGTTGTGCTGATCATGATGACCTATCGGCTGATCCTGCGCTTCTTTGGCGTGGTCATCATCCGCGAGGATTGCATCGGCATCGTCAATAAGAAGTTCGTCCTCGTCGGCAGCCACAAAACGCTGCCCGATGGCCAGATCATCGCCCTCAATGGCGAGGCCGGCTATCAGGCCGATACCCTCGCGCCCGGGATTCATTTCCTGCTCTGGCCCTGGCAGTACGCGGTCACGCTCCAGAAATTCATCGCGATCAGCGAAGGCAACGTCGGCGTAGTCGAGGCCTCCGGCGGCAATCCCCTGTGCGAAGGTCGCGTGCTCGGCAAGGCGGTCGATTGCGATTCCTTTCAGAGCGTCCGGGCCTTCCTCGAACGCGGGGGCGAGCGCGGCCCGCAAATCGCCATCATCCCGCCGGGTGTCTATCGCATCAATACCATCTTCTTTAGTATCGCGGAAGTCCCGGCCCTCGAGATCGCCGACAACATGGTGGGGATCGTCACCACGAAGGACGGCACGCCTCTCGCCACTGGAGACATCGCTGGCACCGAGATCCCAAACCATCGGATGTTTCAAGACGCCCAGCAGTTCGTCAACGGCGGCGGTTTCAAGGGCCTGCAGGAGCAGGTGCTCCTCGCGGGGCGTTACTTCATCAATCCCCGCTTCGCCACCGTCGAGCTGAAGCCCATGACGGAGGTGCCCATCGCCAATGTCGGCGTGGTCATCGCCTACGTCGGAGCGGCCGGCATCGATCTCTCCGGCGAAGGCTTCAAGCATGGCAATCTCGTTTCGACAGGACAAAAAGGCGTCTGGGCGCAACCGCTCGATCCCGGCAAGTATCCCATCAATCCCTATACGCACCGCGTGGAGTGTGTCCCCACTGCGAACGTCGTCTTGAATTGGGCCACCGGGAAATCCGAGTCCCATAACCTCGACAAGAACCTCAGCACCATCACCGTGCGCTCTTCCGACGGCTTTACCTTCAACCTGGATGTCGCCCAGATCATCCACATTCCCCGCAACGACGCCCCCAAGGTCATCGCCCGCTTCGGCACGGTGGCCAACCTCGTCACCCAGGTTCTCGAACCCACCATCGGCAACTACTTCCGCAACGCCGCCCAGGGGTCCGACGCCATCGAATTCCTCCGCAAGCGGCAGGAACGCCAGGAGAGCGCGCGGGCGGCCATCTCCGCGGCCCTCGCCGACTACAATGTCGGCGCCGTCGATACGCTCATCGGCGATATCGTGCCGCCGGCGGCGTTGATGACCACGCTCACCGACCGGAAGATCGCGGAGCAACAGAAGGTCACCTACGAGACGCAAATGCTCGCCCAGGGCGAACGCCAGAAGCTCGAGCAAGCCACCGCCCTGGCCGCCACGCAGGCGCGGGTGGTCGATGCCGAACGCCAGGTCACCATCGCCGAGTTTTCGGCCCAGGCTTCCGTCAAAAAAGCCGAAGGCGAAGCCAAGTCCAAAACCATCCAGGCCAGCGCCGACGCCCAGGTTCTCAAGACCGTCGGTGACGCGACCGCGGTCAAGACGCTGGCCATCGGCAATGCCGAGGCCGCCGTCACCAAAGCCAAGATCGAGTCCATGGAAGCGGGCAACTACGCCGCCATCCAGGTCGCGCAAGCGCTGTCGCAAAGCGGCTTCCGGCTCGTGCCCGACATCATGGTCGCCGGCGGCGCCAACGGCCAGGGCGGAGGCACCCTCGTGGACGTCCTTTTGGCCAACCTCATCCGCGACCAGGTGCCCAAGTCCGCGCCCGCCGCCCCGGTCCGGCCTCCCTCGCGGCCAGCGCCAGACGCCGACGAGCCGAAGTAGAGCCGGAGGCGCGCGCAGGCGCAGGGTACGTGTCCCGAAGGGACAATGGAAATTAGCCCCGGGTCGAGCGAGTCTGCGAGCGACCACCCGGGGTACATCCCCACCCACGGACACTCCAACCGTCCCGGCGCCAGCCGCATCTCTTCTGCTGATCGATGGAGGATGCGGCCAAGGGCCGGGACGGTTGGAGCTACGCTACTTTTAACGGAACCCCAGGCGGTCGCTCGCAGAACTCGCTCGACCCGGTGCTAATCTCCTTTGACGCCTCCGGCGTCGCCGAGGAAAACTCCGCAACCGCTTTAGGTTTTGCTATCTAAATACCAAAACATATGTTCTCGTGAACATATGTTTCAGCCAAATGCAGTCGCCCCGGGTGGGCGTGGTTCGGCCACCAATCCGCACAACCGCTTCGAGAAACTCGCCATCGAACTGGAACCCGAGGCGTTGGTCGACGAAGATGGTCAGCCCATCCACCCACGCACCCAATTCCTGCGCGACGACTCGCAATCGATCATCAGCTACAACGACTCGCCGGACATCCCCTTCTCCGCGGGGCTGAATCCCTACCGCGGTTGCGAACACGGTTGTGCCTACTGCTTCGCCCGGCCTTATCACGAGTACCTCGGCTTCTCGGCGGGACTCGATTTCGAGACGAAGATCGTGGTCAAGGAGAACGCGCCCGAGCTGCTGCGCGCCGAGCTTTCGCGCAAGAAATGGAAGCCGCAGGTCTTGACCATGAGCGCGATTAGCGACGCCTATCAGCCGGTCGAGCGCCGGCTGCAATTGACCCGGCGCTGCCTGGCCGTGCTCGCGGAGTTTCGCAACCCGGTTGGCATCATCACCAAGAACCACCTCGTCACCCGCGATATCGATTACCTCTCCGAGCTGGCCCGCTACCACGCCGCCACGGTGTCGATCTCGCTCACGTCCCTCGAGCCCGAGCTCGCGAAGACCCTGGAGCCAAGAGCGTCGCCGCCCAGTCGGCGGCTCGCCGCCATCGAGGAGCTCAGCGCCGCCGGCATCCCGGTGAACGTCATGACCGCGCCGATCATCCCCGGCCTGAACGATCACGAACTGCCCGACCTGCTCGCCGCCGCCGCCAAGGCGGGAGCACGCTCCGCCGGCTTCACCGTGCTGCGCCTGCCCTTCGCCGTCGCGCCGCTTTTCACCGAGTGGCTGGACCGCCACGCCCCCGGCCACAAGGACAAGGTCCTGAGCCGCATCCGCTCCATGCGCGGCGGCATACTCTACGACGCCAAATGGGGCGCCCGGATGAAAGGCGAAGGCTTCTTCGCCCAGCAGATCAAGGCGCTCTTCGACCTCAGCTATCGGAGGGCCGGTTTCCCCGACGACATTCCAGAATACGACGTCTCCCATTTCCACGTCCCGACGGATCAGCTTCCGTTGTTCGCGGATTGAGTGGGTGAAACTCAGGCATCGCCACAATGGGCTGATTAAAACGCAGAGACGCAGAGGGGGAAAGAAGCCCAAGTCGAAGGTGAAAATTTTGACCGCGGATGACACGGATTTCACGGATAAATTTGGATAGGTGTGTCGCTCCAAAATATCCGTGCCCATCCGTGTCATCCGTGGTTCCTTCCTCCCCTCTGCGTCTCTGCGTTTTCCCTATCCTGCATTCTGGGGTTCAGCGCAGCTATCGGTCACGGCTCTACCGGATAGATGAATCGCTTTTCCCGAAGCTGGATCTGCGACTTGAACGGGTGCGATTTCCCGCCACGGGCATATTCAACTTCGATCGTCTGTCCCGCGGAGGCTTCGCAAAGGTCATACATGGAATAGACGTTCAATTCCTTGCCCCGCAGTGGTCCCAATTTCAGGATCCGGTCGCCTTTCTGCAGCCCGGCGTCTTCGGCCGGGCCGGGGCGAAGTGCAAAGACCTCACAATGCCCTTTCCGGTAGATGAACAAAGCTTTCATCGCAGCGGCGCTGATCGGCGGCTCTCCGTGCCGGCGCTCAAAGTAGAAACGCTGCACGGCCACGTCATAAACAAAGTTGAAGTGCAGGAGGAAAGACAAGCCCAACACATTCACATTCCTGCCGTCCGAGACAGGAACACCCTTGAGATCGATACCCAAAATGTTGCCTCTCGTGAAAGTCCCGTCGTGGCTGGTGAACGTCCCGGCGGCGGTCACTTCTCCGAGAACGCCGGAATCCGGCTCCGGCGCAATTGCACCGTTGGCCACCAATTTTTCGAAGGTCTCCGTCTGCAGACTGATGCTGCCGTCCGAACCGGTATCGATGTCGGTATTCACCACGATTCCCTCCAACTCGATCCTCACCGTCGGGAGACTATGGTCGCTGATACTCACGGGAAGGAATTTCATCCCGCCGGACTTTTCGCCGGGCAGGAAAGGAGTCACCGATAGCGGCGGCTGATAATTGCGCAGGAAGCGCAGTCTCCCTTGATCATAATTCACTTCCAGCGCGTCCTCCTGCAGGAAATCCAACCCGAGAATTCCACGCACGTCGGTTCCCAGCACCCGCCGAAAAGGAGCACAGTCGAGCGTGATGACCTCCGCCGGAGGAAGCTTCCATCGGCCGACCGCCGTGGGTGGTGATTTCCAAACTTTGGCCTTCAGCTTCCCGCCGATGGCATCGAGGTTTTCCTCCCGGAGATATTCGTGGAGATGGGACTGCAACGAGGAGTCCAGCGCGCGCATGGCAAAGCCTGTATCCAGGATCATGAGGCGCCTCTGGCCGTCGCAATTGACGGGCACGATGATATGCAGCGGCCGCGGGCGAATCTGCTGCTCATAGAGCACCTCCTCCGCAGCGGCGCCCTGGGACGCGGAAGCCAGGAGCCATGAAATCAAGACTGCCAGGAGGGTGAATCCAGAGGGGAACTTGGTCGCATTCATCGAAGCCGTCCGCACGATCGATTATGAAACAAAAGCCCCCGGCGACAAGGTCTAGGTCTTGTGCCACATCCACCCCCTGCACGGCGCCAAGTTCTACGAGAACTGCGCAGCGACTAATCTGAGACCGTATCGACGCTCACGCCGCGACCGCCACCGGAGGCAGCGTGCATTTTACTTCCGTGCCTTGCCCCGAGGTCGTTTCGACCGACAGTTCCGCGCCGATTAGATTCGCGCGGTAGCGCATGGTGTACGAGCCCATGCCTTCGGGGCGCATTTGAATCGCGGAGCCGCCTCCATTGTCCGAAACGCTCATGACCAGTCCCTGCGAATGTTGCGACAGTTTCACGGTGATGCGGGTGGCGTTGGCATGGCGGATCGCGTTGCTCAGCGCCTCCTGCGTGATGCGATAGAGGTGCACGGCGGTCTCGGCGTCCTGGAGCGCAATCTCCGGATCGGCTTCCACACGAATGATGCCGCCGAAAAGCCGGTTCATCGAGGCCGCCAATTCTTGCACGGCGACGGCCACGCTGTCCGCCGAGATCGCCACGGGATAGATGCCCCGCGCCATATTCCGCGCTTCGAGGGTGGCCGCGGACAAGAGCCGCTGGATCTCCGTGGCCAGTCCGATCCGCGGCGAACTGTCGGCCTCCAGGTCGAGCTTCAGGCATTGGGTGGCGCAGTCGAGCGCGGCGAGGGTCTGGCAGACTCCATCGTGCAAATCCTGGCCGATCCGCTGTTGCTCGCGCTCCCCAACCCGCACGATCTCGCGCTCCAATTGCTGGGTCCGCCGGAGCGCCTCAATCGCTTTCTGCGTTTCCTCACGGAAGCTGCGGAACGCGATGCCACAGGCGGCGGCGAAGAGAAACCCACCCAACCGGTTGAAGGCAGACCAGGCGTACCCTCCCATGCCGCGCACGGCGATGCTGTCGTAACTGGCCACGGTACCGATGATCACCGTCGCCATGGCGAAAATGAGCGCCGTCCGGCGGGAAAAATAGAGAGCGACGATGTAGACCGGCAGGCAATAGAAAATATACATGCTGAACTGCCAGGTGGTGAGCAGGTCAATGCCGGCAACAAAGAAAAGGAAGGCAATGGCTTCCGCCATCAGCCGGCGCGGGGGTTGCTGGCCGAGGATTTCGATAAAGCGCGTCAGGCGGTTCACAATGGAGGCAGGGGCGTCCCCAAGCGTATGCCGCGTTTTAACCCAGATTGCAAGGCAGTAGCGCCCCGGCGGGAGCTGGCGGGCGAGGCTAAGGCAGGGCGGCCTTTTTCGGACATCGCGTGTGCTCTCGCCTATGTCCGGAATTCCGCCAACGCGTCCAGCAAGGCAAAGAGCGAGGCGTGGGCGGTCGGCAGGTCGGCGGGGGTTTCGGTGAGTTGCGCGGCGGTCTGCACGAAGCGGCCCGGCGTCAGGTCTTCGGCGGCGACATTCGCCAGGTCCGCCACGTTCACCGCGCCTATCTCGAGGTGGAATTGCAGCCCGACGACGCGATCGCCCCAGACGAAGGCCTGTCGCGGACAGCCGGCGCTCCCGGCCACGAGGCGGGCGCCGGGCGGGACGTCGAAGGTATCCCCGTGCCAGTGCATCACGTTCAAGGACTCGGGGAACTCCGCGAAGAGTCCCGTCCGATCACCAAAGGTCACGGGAAACCAGCCGATCTCCTTCTCGGGATTTTGATACACTTTGCCGCCTAGCACATCGGCCAGTAGTTGCGCGCCCAGGCACATCCCCAGGATCGGCTTGCCCGCATCGATCGCCCGCCGCAGGAATTCCTTTTCCGGCACGAGCCACGGATGATCCCGGTACTGGTAGATATTCATCCCACCGCCCATGATTACGAGCAGGTCGAAGGCGTCGAGGGCGGGCGGCGCTGCGGCGGCATAGAGCGCCGTGCGGGCCAGCGTGTGACCGCGGGCGGCGGCCCAGTCGGCGATCTTCGCGGGGCCTTCGGCGGGCTGATGTTCGAGCGAGTGAATGCGCATGGAAACGTGGTCTCTAATCGCACTTCGCCCGGCACGCAAAAAGAACCGAAGGCGAATGCGACGGTAACAATTCCATAACATCGGGCGGCGATGCTTTGCCCATCGGCCCACGCATGTCGCGGCGGCCACCAAATCAAAAACAGAAAGCTCCCCATCATGAACCAGCACAGAATTCGCAAGGCCTTCACGCTCATCGAAATGCTCGTCGTCATCGCGATCATCGGCATCCTGGCCGGCATCGCCATCCCCATCTACAAGACCGCCATGATGAATGGCAAAATGACCGCCGCGATGGAAAACGCCCGGCAGATCGGCCTCGCCCTGCGCATGTATTCCAATGACTACGATGGCGCCTACCCGGTGAAAAAGAACAGCTACGACGAGGACATCGTGACCTCCAACGACGCTTTCCGCAGTCTCATTCCCACCTACCTCGACAATGAAAAGGTCTTTGCCGTGGGTGTCTCGAAGGCCGGGCCTTCCGCGGACGATCAAACCGAGGACGCCGCGCACATCCTTCAGCCCGGCGAGAATCATTGGGCCTTCATCTCCGGTTTGACCATGACCTCGAAATCGAGCTGGCCGCTCGTCGTCGACCACACGGACGGGACAAGCCACTACACCACCCAGGAAGGCGAGTACGGCGGCACCTGGGGTGGCACGAAGGCGGTGGTCGTCAACACGGACGGCAGCGCCCACATCGCTCCGCTGGCGGGCACCGGCAACCAGCGCTTCATCCCCCGCCCCGATGACAAGACGAAGAACGCGCTCGCCGTGAATGAATACATGGGGGAAACCCCAAAGCTCCTCGAGCCGGCGCGTTGAGCCGCGGTAGCCGCGAAGCCCGGAGATGGATGATCTTCGGGCTTCGCGCGGCATCGATTTTGCAGCAAAAGAACATTGTCCCCCATGACCATTCACGAGATCAGCCCCAAGCAGCTCCGTGCGCTCCTGCTGTTGCTCGTGCTCGTGCCCTTCATCCCGCTGGTCCTCATGCTGCGGTTCATGACCGATGCGCTGGAGGGGGAACGCGACGCCGCGCGCGAGCGGCTCTCCAGCAATGCCCAGCGCGCCCTGAGCAGTGCGACGTTGTCGGTGGAGAAGCATCTCGTGGCGCAGACCGGCCCGGTGCAGCCCGAGGATCTGCGACGCCTCTGCCGCGAGGTCTTCGATCCGACGGTCGATGTCTCCATCCACGACTTCGGCGGCGAACTCGTGGCCGGCCCCGCGCATCCTGCCGGCAAGCTCGTGGCGCAAAGTTCCATCAAGCATCTCGATCAAACCTGGTCGGCCCGCGCCTGGCTGGTGAACGAGTCCGCGCTGCAAGACGAGGTGCGCGACCAGTTCAAGATCTACGCCTGGACCGCGCTGATCGCCGCGGTGGCCATCTGCGCCATCGCCATCGCCGCGGGGCTCACCGTGAACCAACAATTACGCCTGCACGAACTCAAGAATACCTCGGTCGCCACCGTGGCGCATGAGTTGCGCACGCCGCTCGCCACGATGCGCGTGCTCGTCGATACGCTCCGCGAAGGCCGCTATCGCAACCCGGAGCAACTCCGCGAATATCTCGATCTTCTCCACTCCGAAAACCTGCGCCTGAGCCGGCTGACTGAACATTTCCTCACCCATTCGCGGCTGGCCCGCGGGCAGTATCAGTTCGCGTTCGCCTCGGTAGACGTTGAGTCCGTCGTCGATCCCGCGATCAACGCCATGCAGACGAAGCTGGCGGCGCCGGGTTGCACCTTCACCCTCGACCTCGCCAAACCGTTGCCGGAGATGCTGGCCGATCGCGACAGCCTCGTCATCGTTCTCATCAACCTCCTTGAAAACGCGCTCAAGTACAGCGGCGACGAAAAGCGCATCACCCTGCGCGCCCGCCGCGACGACCGGGCGCTTGTCTTCGTCGTGGAAGACAATGGCCTGGGCCTCACCGCCGAACAGCGCACGCAGGTCTTCGAGCCCTTTTACCAGGCGGACCAAAAGCTCTCCCGGTCCCGCTCCGGCTGCGGCCTCGGCTTGAGCATCGTGCGGGCGATCATCACCGCGCATCGCGGGCGGATCGAGATCGCCAGCGAACCGGGCGAAGGCGCCGCCTTCTCCATTCACATTCCCCTCGCCCCCGCATGAGCACCCACCAGGAAACCATCCTGATCATCGAGGACGATCCCGTGATGTTGCGCGGGCTCAAGGACAACTTCGAATTCGAGGGTTACCACGTGCAGACCGCCAGCGATGGCGACGCCGGGCTCAAGCTCGCGCTCGCCTTGCAGCCTGCGCTCATCATCCTCGACCTCATGCTGCCCAAGGTGAACGGCTACGAAGTCTGCCGCTTCCTGCGCGAGGAAAAGCTCGATATGCCGATCATCATGCTTACCGCGAAGGGGCAGGAATCGGATGTCGTGCTCGGCCTCAAGCTGGGTGCCGACGATTACGTGACGAAGCCGTTCAGCATCAAGGAACTGCTCGCCCGGGTGGAGGCTTTCCTGCGCCGCCATCGCCATCAGCAGGGCAGCGTCATCACCTTCGGCGACTGCCGCCTCGACACCGCCGCGCGCCTCCTCGTGCGCGCCGGACAGGACGTGCCGCTCTCGCCCAAGGAATTTGAGTTGCTGGTGTTCCTTGCTACGAATGCGGGCCGCGCGCTGAGCCGTGACCGCATCATGAGCAGCGTGTGGGGTTACGATTGCCGCGTCACGCCGCGCAGCATCGACCGCTTCGTCAACGCGCTGCGCAATAAGATCGAGTTCGATCCCGCGGAGCCGCGCATCCTCAAGACCGTGCGGGAGTTTGGTTATAAGTTTGAGCTGCCAGCAGTCGCGTAACGAAATGTGAGACGGTGTCCTCACAAGTTGTCATCCTGAGCGAAGTCGAAGGACCCCGTCGAACAACCAGTGATCATCTTTGGTAAAGCGACGGGGTTCTTCGACTCCGTTACACTCCGCTCAGAATGACAACCGGTGGGAAGACCCCGATGAAAATCACACGATCCAGTTCCGCAGCGCGAAGTCCTGGCCAAGCAACGGGAACTGGATGGGCGCGGACTCGGGATAGCATTCGAGTTCGATGCCGTGCTGGATCACCTTGATCTGGAACGCCACCGACGGGTCGCCGTTCAGGCCGAGTTCCGCGAGGGGAATGCCCGTCTGGACAACGGTGCCTTTGGCCTCCGCCAGCGGGATACTCACCTGGTGCTCCACCGGCTGATGAAACTGCACGATCAACTCCGCGACGGCCCGTTTGCGCAGGTCGACGCGGATGAAGATCGTGTCCTCGTTGTTGCCAAACTGGATGCGACTGACGAGCCGCTCCGCGCGATACATCGCGCCCTGCTCGCTACCCGGCGAATAGCTTCCCGCGCCGAGCCAGTCGAAAAAGGATTCACCCCCATCGAGCGAGGGCGAGATCAGGCGTTCCGGCACGGAATAGAGTGGCACGGTGCGCCGCGCGGAGATGGGCACATCGAGCGCCGCGGGCGCCACGGCTCCGCAGAGTGTGTAGACGTTGCGCAGGTGCTGACGGAACAGCGAATCGAAGAGCGCGTCGTTGTCCGTGGAGAAATCGGGGCCATACCACCAAAACCAATCGCTCCCCTCGGCAGCGTAGATCTCGCGCAGGGCGGTGGCGTGCTGCGCGGGCGTGAGCGTACCGGCGTCGATCTTCTGCTGGAGAAAGGTGCGCGCTTCGCCCAGTAGATTCCACGCCCGGTTTTCCTCCTCCTCGCCGATCCAAATGTCGAAGTTACTGCCGATCCACGAACCGGTGTGCAGCGTCGTGAGTTGCTTGCGCGGCGGATGATGCCGCAGGTAATCCTCGATGGTGCAGCTATGCAGCCGGCCGCTGTCGTTTTCGATGCCAGCGTAAACGGCGCGCAGAAACCCCTCGCCGCCATCGGCGAAGGTCTCCCAGGCATTTTCGCCGTCGAGAATCAGCGGGATGACGCCCGTGTCCTTCGGCACCAGTTCGGCGATATGGCGCAAATGAAACAGCAGATGGGTCGCCGCGGCTTGCGGATCATTCTTGGCCGCCATGAAGCCGATAAAGTCCGACAGCGGCTTTTCACGAAAGACCGCATTGACCGCCGCGCCGTCGTGCGCCACGCGCCAGCCTTGGAAGAGCTCGAGATGATCGATGGCCCGCCCTTGATAAGCGGGATCACGCTTGAGCGAGTTGAAAAGGTTCTCCTCGTCGCTGCAAAAATACTCGAGGCCGCTGCGCTGCATGAGCGGGATGAGTTCCGGCGCAATCGAGCCTTCGCTGGGCCACAGTCCGCGCGGCGCTTTGCCGAACAACCCCGCGTGCTGCTCGACCGCGAGCGTGAGTTGCGCAGCCGCGTCCTCGGGCCAGCTAAAACGCTGCGGGAACTTTCTCCCCGGCAGGCTGCGCTCGGCGAAGGACGAATCATAGATCAACGGCAGGATCGGATGAAAGAAGGGCGTCGTCGTCAGCTCTACCTGCCCGCGCTCCTCCGCCGCCCGGTACTTGCCGATCAGTGAGCCGAGGATCTCCAGGTGAATGTCGAGGACGCGCTGCTTTTCCTCCTCGGTGAAATTCCGGCCCTTGCGTTTGAGCACGGTGAGCTCGGGATACAACTGCTCCGCGGTGTAGCCGCACCAGGCGAGGTTGAACCACGTCTGTAGATCGAGGAATTCCTGTGTCGAGAAATAGCGCAATCCGCGCCGCACGTCGTCGCGGTAAAAAGTAAGGCCGCGCTTGTTGAGCAACTCCCAGTAACGGGGGAACGGCTTCACGAGGTTGTCCCAGTGGATCTTGAAGAAGTTCTCCAGCAACGCGAATTTCGTCTCGTCGTCGAGAGCGACCGCCGGCATCCGCGCCCAGTCCAGCCACAGGTCGCGGATCCTGCCCTCGGTCAATTCCCTGATCTGGAGCAGCAGCACGGGCGTAAGATTGAAATTCGCCCGCACGTGCGGGAAGTCCTCGATCACCGAAATCATGTCGAGATAGCCCTTTACGGCATGCAGGCGCACCCACGGCATCGTCGCGACCCGCGCGGCGGGGTCGACATAGTACGGCTGGTGCATGTGCCAGAGGAAAACGACGTTGGCCATGACCAAGTGTGCCTAGGATGAAAGCGCCGCACGCGCAATCCCCGAGTGCGGCAGATTCGTGCGCGGGCGGCTGTCCCTGCCCGAGCCGGCTATTTCAATGGTGCTTGCTGGGCGGCCGCTGATCAAGAGCGCTGCCCTGGAGTCCTGGCAGCATCACCGTGGGTGGAACCGTGGAGCCGGGCGCACTTCCCATCGGCCTGGCATTCAGAGGGCTGCTCGAGATTGACGTCGGCGGCTGATACGAGGGAGCCGCCGTATTGAGTTCCGTGGCCGCCTGCTGCGCGAGTTTCATGGGCCAGTCGGCATCGGTCAGAGAATTGGGATCCGCGGCTTTTTTATCGTTGTAGAGCTCAAGGAATCGCTTGTTAAACGGAGAGTTCGCGATGGCGAGTGCCGGAAACATCTTCTTGGCTCTCGTAATGGAGTCGATTGCGGGATGGGGCGTCGCCATGGGCGCTGGCGCGTCCTCGGCCGGTGCATCCTTATGCCCGATGTACGCCGAGATTTTGTCGCGATTGACCCAGCCGGCGCCACCCAGCCCAATAAGAAGAAGCAGAAAGAGCCATTTGTTCATGACAAGGGAGAATCCTGCGATTCATGAACCGCAAAATCACGCAACAGTCAAGGTCGTAAATTTGGCCCTTCGTCGCGCGTCCACACTTCCCCACGACGGCCACTCATCCGTAAGCTTCGTGCCCTTCATGCAGGTCTCGCTCCACACCTCCGCGCTCGCCTCCACGGCCCACGAGGTGATCTTTGCGCCATGGCTTAAACGAGTCGCCGCGCAGGCAGCCACTTCCCGGCGCCTGACCGCCGTCCTCGTCCCGCATCGCGCCGACGCCTATTACCTCAAGTCGCTCGCCCTCTCCAGTCACACAGGGCTTTGGAACTTGCGGTTTCTCACACCCAGCGACGTCCGTAATCACCTCGCCCAACATTTACCGACGGCCCGGCAAATTCCGTTGCGGGAACACTTGCGCCTGCTCCTCGCCACGGCGGCGGAACGGGTCGCGGCGGCCAACAACACCGAGGCCACCGCGTCCGTGGCGGCGGCGCCGGATCAGTTGCTCAAGACCATCGATATGATCGGCCAGGCGGGCTGGGATTTCGCGATGGCCGGCCCGCGCCAGTTGCAGCCCATCGTCGCGGAATTCCGCCGCTTGCTCGCCGACGCGGGATTTCAGTTGGTCCACGATGCGGACCGTGCCGCGCTCACCGCCGCGCGCCGGGCCACCCCGCTCTACCGAGACCTGTTCGTCATCGGCTTTCACGCCTCTCACTGGTCGCTGTGGCCGTTGCTCGAGGCCGCAGTCCGACTCGCAGAAAGCTCCACGGTCTGCCTCATCGAGCCGCGCCATGAAGCGGGGGACCTCGACTCCGCGTGGATTGGCACGTGGGAGGAAACATTCGGCGCCGCGCAACCGATCGCCGCGGAATCGCCAGCCTCCCTGCTCACCGAAGCGCTGCTGCTGCCGGACTCCGCCGCCGCCCGCCTCCAGCGTGAATCCACACCGGTCCAGGAAATCGAATTCCTCGTGGGACTCGATACCGCCGCGCAGGCCAGCGCCATTGCCGCGCGAGCCCTGCAATATCTCGCCGATCCCGCGTGCGAACGCCTGGGCATTCTCTTCCCCGCTCCCGGGGCATTGTCGCGCCGGGTTGCCACCTTGCTCGCTGCAGCCGCGGTCGCGCACGATGACGGGCTCGCATATCAAACACCCGGCCCGCTGGAAAAGGACGCGGATTGGGAAGCGTGGCAGGCCCTCCAGGAAAATCCGCGCGTGCCGGTGCTGCTGCGCTTTCTCCGCGCGCGGGGGGATGCGCCGCTCGCCGGCCTTTCTTACGACGAAGCCGCCTACGAATTACCACGCGCCTTCCAGGAACTGCTGATCGACGACCTCGGGGTGCTGGCGGAATATCTCAGCCGCCAGGCGCGCGAACGGTCGCGCAATTTGGCCGCCGCGCTGCACACCCTGCCGCTGTTGCCTGAGCGCGCCACGCTCGGCGAATTCATCGAGGACACCGACCGGATCTTTCGCGAATGCGGTTGGATCGAGCGCGCCGACTCCCTGTCAGGCTTTGCCGCCGATTGGCGCGACAGCCTCGACCTGCGCGTCTCGCGCCGCACGTGGCTGCGCTGGCTCCAGGAGACGCTCGTCTCGTGGCAGACCCGTCGCGCGGAAGCAGGCAGCCATCCCTACAGCCGCCTGCATCTGCTCCCGTACGCCCAGGCGGATTCCCAAGCGTGGACCCATCTCATCGTCGCCGGGCTCAATGAAGGCCAGTGGCCGCCGCCGCTGGATGAAGCCGGCTTTCTCGGCGAAGAAGAAATCGCCACGCTCAATCAACAGGTCCGCACCCTCAATACCCGCGCCTCCGTCCAGGGCAGCCAGGGTGAGGGCCATGTGGCGGTCCACCCCGGTCGCACGCTGTGCCTCGGCCCAGTACAAAAGCGCGCAATCTTCGAACGACAGTTTCTCAACACGCTGGAGTCGGTAAGGGCGGGCGTCACCGCCACCATGCAATTGCACGACGAAGCCGCGCCGGAACGTCCGCTCAACCCGAGCGAATTCTTCACGCGACTGCACTTCTGCGCGCGCGGCCGGGCGCTGTCGCAGGCAACCCTGGCGTCGCTGCAAGCCGAGACGGCGCGCTGGCTGGGCACCACCTCGCTGTGGAAAGCAACGGTACCCGATCCCGATTCCGCCCGGCAGACCCGCGTCGCCTTCGACGCCCGGCGCGCGGCCGGCCGGCCTTTCGGCGAATATGAGTTCGCCCTGCGCGGCGCTCCTGCGAGCCCTCTCCGCCTCGCGGCCACGGAATGGGAAAATGCCCTCGCTGCTCCCGCCCAACGCTTTCTCGCCTCCGTCCTTGGTGTGAAGGCCAGCAACAACGAGGAGGAGACGCCATGGGCGCTGGCCCAAGGCAGTTGGGTGCATCGCTGGTTGAGCGTCCTGACCGGCGGAGCCGAGCCGCGCACGCTCACTCCCCTCCCCGCGCCCACGGAATTGCGGGATCGTGTGCGCGCCGCCGCGGAGACTTTTCGCGACCGCGTGACCGCTGCGCTATCCGCGCAACACCGCCCCGTGCCCGACTGGTGGCAATCCACCTGGCAACAGGCCGACAGCATCGCGACCCAGCTCGCCGCTCATATCTCCACGGTTCAAGGCCGCACGCACGCCGCCACGGAATGGTCGATCGACAACACGCCGCTCCCGCTCGAAACCGGGGAGCTCTATGTGCGCGGTCGTATCGATCTGCTCCTCAGCACCACCGACTCGCTCGGCGATGTCTGGCTGGTGGATTACAAGACCGGCAAGCGCAAGGCGCTGAAACTCACCGATCTCGCCCTCGGCAATGGCCTCCAGCTCGCGCTCTATGCCCTCGCTCTGCGTGCCGCCGGAGCGCAGCAGGTCGGCTTGAGCCTTCTGGCTCCCGACGCCGTGCTCGATGCGCCCCAACTCCATCTCGCCGAAGTCGACAGCCTCGCCACGCTCTGGCGTGGCCTCTGGCGAATCCAGGAGACCGGCGTCTTCGGAATGATCGGCGCGTTGCGCGATGAATTCGGCTATGGGCAGGACTACCCGCTGGCCACGCTCGCCATCGACGAAGAAATCCTGGCGGAGAAGTGGGCGCTCTCCCATCCCGACTTATTTGCCGCAGAGGACGATTCATGAGCGCGCCGCACGATCAATCGGCCCGCGAGCGCTTCATCGGCGAACTGGAGCGCAATTTCTCCGTCGTCGCCTCCGCCGGCAGCGGCAAGACCCGGGCGATCACCGACCGCATTGTCACGCTCACCCAACACGAGCGCGCGGTCGACTGGCTCCCGTCGCTCGTCGTGGTCACGTACACCAATCGCGCCGCCGCGGAGATGCAGCAACGCGCCCGGCAGAGCATTCTCGAATCCGGCGTGAAGCTGGAGGTGCTCAATGCTTTCAACCGCGCCTTCTTCGGCACCATTCACAGCTTGTGCCTCAAGCTCCTGCGCCAGCACGGCCACTACCTCGGCCTGCCCGCGCAGCTCGAGCACCTCGACGAGAACAACGACGCGGCGCTGTGGACGGAGTTTGTGCAAAGCTCCACGGCCATCGGTGTGCAACTCGACGCCGCGCAACGGCAGGCCCTGCTGCGGCTCACTCCCGCGCCCAAGGTGCTGGACCTGGGGCGCTGGGGGCATGTGCCCGAAACCGTCCCATCGCCCGGGCCATTCCCCGCCTTCGATTTCAGCGGGGTTTATCAATTCGTGCCCAATCACAAGGGCTCTCTCGGCACGGCCGCCCGCGCCCGGGAAGCACTCACCCGCTGGGAAACCGCGTGGCAGGGAGACGGTTTCGTGGGTTCGTTTCCCGACTGCGAATGCAAACCGCTGCGCCCGACTTGGGAAGCCGCGCTGGCCCCAATCACTCAATGGCGGCAACGCGCCGCCCTGTGCGTCGCCGCGGAAATTTCGCAAGCATATCGCGCCTTCCGACTCAGCCGCGGTGTCATGACCTTCGGCGACCAGGTCGCGCTCGCCGCGGAACTGCTCCGGCATCCGGAGGCGGCCCGCCGCATTCGCGCCAAGCAATACCGAGTGATCCTCGACGAGGCGCAGGATACCGATCCCACGCAGTTCAATGTGCTGCTCGAAATCGCCCGCCCGCCCGAGGCCACCGGCTCGTGGCCGCAGGTAGAGTCGGCCCCGCCCAACCCCGGCCACTTCTGCATGGTTGGCGATTTCCAACAGTCAATCTACGGCGCGCGTGCCGACCTCGCGCATTATCGGCGCATCCACGACGCTCTCCTGCGCACGGGCGCGGGCGAAGAACTCACCTTCTCCGTCACCTTCCGCCTCGATGAGGCGGCCGTCGCCTTCGCCAATGCCGTCTTTCCTCTCGTCCTCCACGGGGAGGAACGCCAGGTGGGATTTGTGCATCTTCACCCCCGACCCACGGTGTTTCCGGGGCAGATCGTGCGCTTCGATCCAGCTCCCAAGGCCGAAGACATCGCCGACCGGAAAAACTGGCAGAAGATGTATTGGGAAGCGGACAAGCTCGCCCGCTGGCTGCGCGACGCCGGGCTCGAGAAGTTGCGCGCCTCGTCGTGGCGCGAGGTCGCCGTGCTCTGCCCGCGCACCCGCTGGCTGGCGCCGATTCGCAACGCGTTGCGGGCCGTGGGACTGGAGGCGCAGGTGCAATCCGAGCGCGCGATCAAGGGCGACAGCCCGGCCTACGCGTGGTTCACGGCACTTGCCGCCGTCCTCACCGAGCCGCGCAACGCCTATGAAATCGTCGGTGTGCTGCGCGAGGTCTTCGGGCTTTCCGATCATGACCTGGCGATGTTTTCCGAGGGATTCGGCGATCGTTTTCATCTCAGCGCTCCGACTGGTCGCGGCGGGCCGGTCGCGGAAAAGATCAATCTGCTGGCCACACTGCGCGAGCAGATCCGGTCGCTGCCGCTTTTCTCCGCGCTGGAGGAAATGGTCCGTGCCACGCAATTGCGCGAGCGCCTGCGATCGCTTCCCGCAGATCGATTCGAGGGCCTCGATCACGAGCTGGACGAATTGCTCACCCAAGCCGCGGTCGCCGAGTCCTCGAAAGCCACGCTGGAGAGCTTCGCGGCGGAGTTGCAGACCGGGTTTCACTCGCCACGCGATGTCCGTGGCGCCCGACCCGATGCGGTGCAGATCATTTCCGGGCACAAATCGAAGGGCTCGGAATGGGACGCGGTAATCGTCCCCTATTTCGCGCGCGGCATCACCGTCCGGCGTCCGCCCTACCCGCGTCTCCTGCGTGACCCGCGCACGGCGGCCATGATCGCCGCGCTCGACGGCAGCGATATCGACACCGATCTCAAGACCGTCCTCGATCTGCAGGACCAGCAGGAACTTGAACGCCTGCTCTATGTGGCCCTTACACGGGCCAAACACACCCTCGTGATCGTCGACGACCGCACGCTCTTCGCCGGGCAGAAAGGCTTGCAGTCCAAGGCGCAAGCGCGGCTCCTCCGGTGCGCCAGCGGGGATAGCAATGCCGCCGCTTTCGAAGGTCTGCCCGCCGCTCTGACCGCGTGTGCGACGACGGCGCAAAGCCATGCGGAGAAGGCGGCCCGGCGTTCGCAGGAAGCGATCGTTCCGCTGGAAAAACTCGCGAGCAAGACCTTGCCGCGCGCTCGCGAACGCGCGGCCCTTTTCCTGAAGCGCAATCCCAGCGCCCTCGCCGAAGCAGCCCTGACGGAGGCCGATTCGGCAGCGTTTGCCGAACTCGCGCGGCGCGCCTCCGGGGCGCCCAATGCCGGCCAGCGTTACGGCACCTGGTGGCACGGTTTCGTCGAGGGACTCGACTGGTCCGCTTCCTCCGCCGATTGGGATGTGATCTTTGATGTTCACGTCGCCGACTCCCCCGACCCCGAGCGCTCGCAACGCGAATGGAAGCTGTTGCGCACGCAACTCGCCAAGGGCTCCGACCTCACCCGCTTCCTGACCGCGCCCGGTATCCTCGCTCACGCCGAGATGCCGTTCCTCTGGGCGATGAGTGAGCGCGAATGCCTCGACGGCATCATCGACCTCGCCACCTACGATCGCGCCGCGAACCGCTGGACCATTCTCGATTGGAAGACCAATCGTGTCCCCTCCGCCGGCGTCGCTGCGTTGCGCGTCCACTACCTGCCGCAGCTCAGCGCCTATTGGAAAGCCGCCTCGGAAATGCTGCACGCGCCCATTGCCGCAGGTCTCTACTCCACCCAGACCGGCCAATGGCTGCCCTATGAGGAAGCCGAACTCGCCGCAACTTGGGAAACCCTGCGCCAAAGCTCCACCGCCCTCTCTCAGGCGCTCGAAGATGACCGGGGAGATTGAGGCCTCCGCGCCATCGATGGACAGGCATTGCCAAACGCCGCGTCCTCGCGTTCCATTCGCGGCATGACTGATGAAATGATCCTGGTGGTGCGCCGTGCGCTCTTCGATGAGCTCGGCGCCTTCCAAGGCCTGAATTTTGAAATCGACCGTTACCTCCCCGCACTGCTCGCCCGCGAGAACAACTTCTTCACTCCGCGCCCCCCGGCGGAGACGAATCCGGAGCTCAAGCAGATCATCCCTTACGTGCTCCTCGTGCATGAAGGCCGTGTCCTCCACTATGTGCGCGGCAAAAAGGCCGGCGAGCAACGGCTCGTCGCCAAGGGCAGCATCGGCATCGGCGGACATATGAATGATCATGACGAAGGACTCTTCGCTCTCGATCGCGCGGCTTATGATGCGGCGGTGCAACGCGAGGTAGGCGAGGAACTGAAGCTCGGGGCGCGCTATAGCAACCACGCGGTCGCGTTGCTCAACGACGACTCGAACGAAGTGGGCAAGGTGCATCTCGGCGTGGTCCATGTCTTCCAGCTCGAAACGCCCGACGTGCAGAAGGGCGAAGCGATGATCACCGAACTGCAGTTCCTTGACCGCGCCCAGTTGACCGCCCGCCGCGACACGATGGAAAGCTGGTCGCAAATCTGTTTCGACCGTCTGGACGAATTGCTCGCCGCCACCCGCTAGCCCCCCATTCTATGGAAGTCTTTTCCCGCATCCTGCAAGGAGCCGTCGCCGCCGGCGCCTCAGACATCCATCTCAAGGTAAACAGTCCGGTCGTCTTCCGTGTGAGCGGTGAACTCGTGCCCGTGGAAGCGCCCCTGCCCACCACCGAGTGGTTCAACACGATCCTGGCGAAGATCGTGCCGGAGCATCTGCGCCCGCAATTGGAACACGACCACGAAATCGATTTCGCCTACATGCTGGCCGGTGCCGGACGGTTCCGGGTGAATGTGTTTCAGCAGCGCAGCACCTATGTCATGGCCCTGCGGGCCGTTAAAGCGCAGGTGCGATTGTTCCAGGAACTGCATCTTCCGCCCGTCTTCGCCCATATCGCCGAGGCCCACCGCGGCATCGTGCTGGTCACCGGGGCGACCGGTTCCGGCAAATCGACCACACTCGCCGCGATGGTCGAGCACATCAATATCACCGCGAAAAAGCACATCATCACACTCGAGGATCCCATCGAGTACCTTTTCGACGACAAACAATCGGTGATCGAGCAGCGCGAAGTGGGCATTGATACGACCAGCTTTTCTTCCGGCCTCAAAAACGTCCTCCGCCAGGATCCCGATGTGATTGTCATCGGCGAAATGCGCGACAGTGCCAGCGTGATGGCGGCCATCAGCGCGGCCAACATCGGCCATCTGGTCATCGCCACGCTGCATACCGTGGATGCCGCCAAATCGGTGCAACGCATCCTCGAATTCTTTCCCGGCTCCGATCGCGAGACGACCCGCCAGCAATTGGCGACGACGCTGCACGCCGTCATTTGCCAGCGGCTCGTGGGCACTCCGGCCGGCGCGATCATCCCGGCGGTGGAAGTGATGCTCAACACCGCCTCGGTCTCGAAATTGATCCATGGTGGCAATCTCGAGAAGCTGTCCGCGGCCATCGAGCTCGGCACGGGCGACGGCATGCAGACCTTCGACCAGGCCCTCTACGACCTGGTCAAGAGCGGCACCATCTCGCAGGAAGAAGCACTGGCGAATTCCCCCACTCCGGAAGCCCTGAAGATGCGCTTCCAAGGCGTCATCCTCAGCGAAAGCCGCCGCATCCTCAGCGCCCGCGGGTAGCGCGGTTGAGCAATCAGGTAGTTGAAAGAGAGCGCTCCCCGGATCCTACGCCACTGCCCGGTCGTCGCCCGGCGTCGATTTCCGCTCGCTGGAAAAATCCACATCCATGCCATGGGCGCGCAGGGCCGCCAGGCAGATCGCCACCGGGGCGGATTTCGAACATGACTCTTCCCGCTCGCCAAAAGAGGCGTACCACAGGCCGCTTTCACAGCGGACGTGCATGGGCTCGACCTGCGGGCTGATGCGCTCGACCACTTCCCAAGCGAGTGCCAGTTCCGAGGAATAGGCCCGAAACTCCTGCACTTCCTTGAGGGCCGTATTGGCCCGCGCATCCTCGGGAATGAAAAGCTGGAAATACGGATCCCGCATGGCCTCCAGCGCCTCCTCGATGGACTCGAAGCGCAGGCACGCGTGCTCTTCCTCCCAGAAGACCTGGGGGGTCTCCTTGGTTAAATACTTTCCAACCAGTGCATCCAGTTCCTTCAAGCTCGCTACGCGCAGCTTGAGATGGGCGTCATCTTTCCTCATGGGCAATATCTCCTTTGGCTGGGTCATCGCTTAAACTGAAGGAGGCTATATTTCAAAAGAAATAATCAGGTGACAGTGCGTTTTCTTAGCGGCGGCTCATGCGGAAAAACAGCCAGCCCCCTCCACCAATGCACAGGATATTCGGCAGCCACATCAGGAATTCAGGGTGCCAACTGGCATTCTCGCGGACGCTGTTGGCAATGATGATGAAGAAGAAATAGGTCACCGCGACGCCAAGGCTGAGCAGAAAACCGATTGATGTCTCCTTGCGGTGCGCCGTGATGGCCAAGGGCACTCCGATCAAGGCGAAGGCAAATGAAGCGAGGGAAAAGGAGTAGCGTTTGCTCATCTCGGTACGGGTGGCCGACGCCTCTTCGCTGCGCTCCTTTTCGGTCATGTGCGCCTGCTTTTCCTCGTTATTCAATCGCTCAAGCAACTCACCCGTGGTCATCCCGCCCATGCCCTTACCCCTTTTCTTGTCGTGCAGTTCCTCCAGTGAAATCGGGAGGGTGCTCTCCTGCATGGTGATGCCCTGCTTGATCTTGAGAATATTGTCCACGTCGTCGTCGTCCCGCGCCTCGTAACGGGCGTCGAAAATGTGCAGCAGGATCTCCTTCTTCTCGTGGTCCGTCTCCAGCAGCCCGCGGTGGGCGAAAATCACCTTGATGAGCTGGTTGTCCTCGCTGACCTCGTAGACGAGCAGGTTCGAGAGCTCGGGTCCTTTGCTGCTCTCGACGTAGATTTTCTTGCTTGGAAAAGCGTCGATGACCTTGTCGGCGCCAAACATCGCCATCGGGTTGCTGGTGGCGATGTTGTAGAGGGCTTCCTTCATCTTCGCCTGCGCGCGCGGGGCGACGTCGATGTTGATCCAGAAACAAGTCCCTACGCAAATCAGCGAGAGGAAAAGGACCGGGTAGCAGATGCGCGGGATGCTCACGCCGTTGGCGCGAAAGGCGATCAATTCGTTTTCCGCCGACATTTTGCCAAAGACCAGCAACACCGCGGTGAGGAATCCCCACGGGATGGTGAAGGCGAGGGAGAACGGCAGGATGTAGGCGAGAAAGCTGAGGATCAGTTCGATGGGCGTATCGTTCTTCACCATCAGCTCGAGAAGCTGCTTGAAGATATTGCCCAGCACGAGGACCACACTGAGCACAGCCACGGCGAGAGAGGAGGAAAGCAGCAGTTGCCCGCCGACGTAACGATCAATTAATTTCACAGACAATTCATTCTTTGTGGCGACAACCGCGATGGCAAGCAGTTTGCCCGACGGACGTTGCGGCGGCGGGGCGCGGAGCCTGGGCGCGGCGGCGGGAGGCTGCAAGGGGATCTCCGGGTGGGTTTGCAAATGGACGGGTGAGAGGAGCAGGGAAAATTTACCGGTGGGATCCAGTGGGATCGGGTGGGATTTACAGAGTAAGTGGGAGTGCGAGCCGACTGGGAGGCATGCGGGATCGATCCATCGGGATTTTCACGTGGAACGGCGGAGTTGAAAAAATTTCGCAGCCTTGATTTACCTTGAGTTGGCTTGATTTGCCTTCATCCGGCTCGATCCGGCTGCGAAGCGGTGAAGAAAAATTTCCGGCACGATTAGGCACGACCAGACACGATTGGAAGCGACTGCCGGGCTGTCGAACCTGGTGGATTTGGGATGAATCACCGTTGGAATAAGACGAACTCATAATGCTTGTCGAAATACCTGCACGCTCCTTCCGCAGATCCGCGGCGCCTTCCGTCTGGCACACCCGCGCTATAGTATCGTGAACTGGCGGAAAACTTAGCAGTGCGCCATGGCTAGGCTAGGCCCGGCACGCCCGTCGCGGTGCTGGTGCTGAACTGATCGGCTTCCACCTTCATCTTCTGGAGCATCTGGACGAAGAGATTGCAGAGCGGCGTGTTGTCCTTGGCGTCGAAGGCGAGGTGCTGGCCATGGCGAAAGCCGCCGCCGGCGAGGAGAATCGGCAGGTTGTGCCAGTCGTGGCTGTTGGCGTTGCCGAGATTGCTGCCGAAGAGCACCATGGTGTTATCCAGCAGCGGAACGCCGCCCTCGGTCTTTTGTTTCAGCGCGGTGAAGAGCTTGTCCAGCGCGCCCATCTGCGCCGTCTCGATCAATTCCAGTTGCCGGATCTTCTCCGGGTCCTGGCCGTGATGGGAAAGATTGTGGTGATCCATGGAGACCCCGGCGATCGGCGGGACGTCGCCGCGTCCCTGTACGAGGATGGTGATGAGCCGGGTGCTGTCGGTCTGCAGCGCGAGCGGCACCAGTTCGAAAAGCAGTTGCATGCGACCGATGAGGTCCGACTCCTCCTTGATGTCCACCGGCGGCTGGGCGTCGATTTTCGGCTTGGGCTTTTGCGCCCAGTCCTCGGTCTTGGCCAGGCGCTGCTCCATCTCGCGCACGGAGGTGAAGTATTCGTCGAGCTTGTCCCGGTCGGCCGCGCCCACCCGGGCGCTGAAGCGTTTCGCCTCCGCGCTCACCGTGTCCATGATGCTGCGCCCTTCCTTCAGCTTGCGCATCTGCTGCTGCACTTCCCACGGCTGCCCCTGGATGAAGAGCTTGGCGAAAACCTTCGACGGCATGACCTCGGCCGGGATCATCACGCCGCTGCGAGTGTGACTCTGGCTGGTATAGTTGGTGCCGAGCGTGAGCGACGGATAGCGTGTCTCGACGCCGATTTTTTCGGCCACGAATTGATCGAGCGAGATGGTGTTGCGGAAGCCGCCGAGGCCCGGATGCCGCGCCGCCGTGAGCCAGGTCATCTCGGACGAATGCCCGTCCGCGCCGGCCTGGTCGGGGTGGCTGAGACCGGAGAAAACGGTGAAGTCGTTGCGGTGCTCCTTGATCAGGTCGAGGTACGGGGTGGAGGCGTAGTCGCGTCCCGTTTCCTTCGGATACAGCGCGGGCCCGTAGATGCCGAGGCTGGTGCAGACGGCCACCAGGCGTTTCGGCGCCGTCGTCGCTTCGGCTGCGCCGGCCCGTTGCGGCCACATGGCATCCAGGAAAGGCAGGGCGAGGGCCACCCCGGTGCCGCGCAGAAAGGCGCGGCGGGAAATCGGCGCGGCCGGGAGGGAGGGCGAGATGGGGATCATTTGTTCAGGAAGAGCGGGCTCTGGACGATCTGATGGATCATGGTGCGCAGACCCCCACCCTCTTTCTGGGTGCTGGCCGCAATCTCCTCCACCGTGAAGCGATCGGCAAATCCAATCCCCGCGCCGGTCGCGTAGGTGACCAGGTTGCCCGCCAGCGCCTCGGCAATCTGGCCCGGGTTCGTGAGGAGCAGCTTTTTGAAATCCTGGATGCCGGCAAAGGCGCGGCCATCGGCCAGTTCGCCATCGGTTTGCACGGGCAGGCCGAGGTGCGCGTAGAGCCGGTGATCGCCGCTGTTGTGCAGCGTGACGACCTCTCCCTTGTCCTGCTGGCGATAGCGCTCGCGGAAGCCGCCGATGACGTCGAAACATTCCAGCGCGAAGCCGGGCGGATCAATGTGGCTGTGGCAGGCCGCACAGGTCTCGGCGGTGCGATGTTTTGCCAATTGCTCGCGGATGGTGGTGGCGCCGCGCGTGTCGGGCTCGATGGCGGCTACCCCGGCGGGAGGCGGCGGAGGCGGATCGCCGAGCAACTTCTTCATCACCCAGGCGCCACGACGCACCGGCGAGGTGGTGGTGCCATTGGCCGTCACCTTGAGCACGCTGGCCTGCGTGAGGATTCCGCCGCGCACGCTGTCCGGCGGCAACGTAACCTTGCGAATCGTCTCCCCCTCCACCCCCGGCACGCCGTAGTGGAGGGCGAGGCGGCTGTTGAGCATGGCGAAGTCCGATTGGACGAAATCGGTGACCGGCAGATTCTCCTTCAAGATGTCCGCGAAAAAGGTCTCCGTCTCCTCCACCATGGAATGGATGAGCAACTCGTCCGCTTCCGGATAGAGCCGCTTGTCCGGGGAGGTCGCATCGATGTTCCGCAGATCGAGCCATTGGCCGGTGAAATCGCGCACGAACGCCTGGGACCGGGCATCGTTCAGCATCCGCTCGACTTGCGCGTGGAGGACCGCCGGTTGCGCGAGCGTGTGATTGGCGGCGAGGCCGAGCAGTTCCTCATCGGGCAGTGTGCTCCACAGGAAATAAGAGAGTCGCGAGGCGAGCGCATAGTCATCCAGCTTGCCGGGATGCTCCTCGAAGAGCAGGAACTGCGGCGCGGTGAGAATGGCGCGCAGGCCGACGCGCATGGCTTCGATGAACTTGCTGCCGGCATCGAGTCCGTCCGTGGTGAGCTGGACGAAAGGATCGGCTTCCCCCGGTTCCAGTGGCCGGCGAAAAGCCCGGTCGGCAAAGCTTTCCAGCGCCTGGCGCGCTGCGGCTTTCGGATCTTCCGGCATCAGTTCGTAAGCCACTTTCTTGTCGCGGATTTTCTGGCCGTCGATCTTCGTCACGGGAGTATCGCCGAAGACTCTGTGCAGGCTGGCGGGCGGCCATTCCGCCGTGATCGGTCCTTCCATTTCCACCCACATCAGTGCTAGGCCGGGCGCTTTAAAATCCTTCGGCCCGAGGTTGTAAACGGTCTGTCCCTTCTCATCGACGCCGGTGTTGCTTGGCTCGATGCGGAGGTGCTCGTTGGCCGAGAGCTGCGCGGTGATCTCGACCACGCGGGGTTGATCCGGCGTCATGTCGTACCAGCCGAGCAACTGCTTCTCCCGGTAGTTATCGCGATAAACCCGCATCGGGATGGCCTTGCCGCCGCTCTGATAACCGTAGGCGCTGATGCGCACCTTGAAGAGCCCGGCGGGATGCGCACCCGTATCCACTTTGGCCGAGGGATAACCGCGATCGAAATAGACCACCGCGTCCGGCAGTTCCAGCAGCAGCACGTGGTGGCCGCTCTTCGGTTCCTTCGGATTGGAAAGCTGACCCGCAGGCGTATCCAGGTTCTTGCGAATGTCTTTGTCTTCCTTCGCATTCCAGCGGGCCTGCTTCGCCACGAGCTGCGGGGCGAGATTGATCGCGGCATCGAGGGCCGCATCCGCTGCCTCGAGATATTTCTCCATCTGCAACATGGAGAGGCGCAATCCCTCGGCCACGGTATCGAAGCCCTGCGACGGCGTATCGGCGGGGAGCATGACGGCCAGCGGCGTCTTGATGCCCAAAAGATCCTGCACTGTTTGCTCGTACTCCACCCGATTCAGCCGTCGTAGCACCGTGCGGCCACGTGCGGCCTGGCGGGCGGCGTCGAAGGTGCGCAGGTCGCCGCCCAAACCGGCGATGAACGTCTTCGCCTCCTCCGGTTTCGGCTGAGTCTTCTTTTTGGGCGGCATCTCGCCGCGGGCGACGCGCCGGTAGACCTTGGCCCATGCGTCGAAATTGGCCGGTTGTTCGAGCTGCCAGGCCAGCGCGTCCAGGTTCAGGCCGCCCTTCTTCGTCTCCGCATCGTGGCAATCGGCACAGTAGCTTTCCAGGAACTCCCCGCGCACATTGGCCGCGCGCGTCGAGATCGCCGCGAGCAGGAAGAGACCCAAGGCACCGACGTACCAGACTCTGGGGAGCACGCGGACCACGGCACTTAGACGCTGCCCGCCTTGGCCTCGACGGGGACTGGGGAACCGGTGCTGGCCCCGACTTCGTTCGTCTTCGTTGCGCCGCCAAACCAGCTCCGCCAGCCTTCCGTCAATTCCAGCAGCACCCACTGCGCGGCGGCGCTCATGATGCGCGGCAAGTCCTTGGGGCTGATCGAGAAACTCTGGAAGAGGTACTTCCGCCCGGAGTTACCACGACCCCACACGCGCCGCTCGCGGCGTTTCCGCGCGATAGCGGCAAAGCGCGCATTATAGAAGCGCATGAAGCGATACACGGGCGTGGAGACCGGCACCCCGAACGGGGGCAACGCGAGAGCTTTCGCACCGTATTTGAAAGGTTGCGAGACGATCCCCAGATAATACAGGCCAAGGTCCATGCGGAAGGCCACGTTCATGAGATCGTATTCGCCGACGTATTCGTACTTGTCCTTGTAGATCGCCTCAAACCAGCGGCGGTAACTCTGGCCGAACATCGCATTGTGCTTCTCAACGAGAGGCGCGACCGCTTCGCCGTTGCGCTGGGCAGCGATGAGCGCGGTGGTCGCCGTCGCCGTGAAGGAAATGATGTCCATGCCCGGGCTGTAGAGCGGGTCGAGGAAGGCCGCGGCATCGCCGACCAGGGCGAAGCCATCTCCGGCAAAGGTGCGGCTGTGATAGGCGAGATTCTTCCGCCAATGGACGTCGCCTTCGATCCACTCCGCGTCGGCGAGCAATTCGCGCGCAACGGGATGCCGCTCGAGAAACTCGCGCAGGCGGTCACCGAGTTTGGCCTCGCCTTGCGGAAAGGAAACCAGGCGCTGATCGAAGACCACTCCCACGCTGACGTCGCCGCCCTTGAGCGGAATCCACCAACTCCACCACCCGTCGCCGACAATGTGATTGGTAGCCGTATTGCGCGAGCCGAGGCAGCGCGCCGCCCAAGCGGGAAATTTCTCCGTCAAGCCCAGCCCGTCCCAGTCCTTCACTCCCCGCCAGCGCGCCCAGGCGGACGCGGTGGGGTGCTCAGCATTCGGTTCCAGCCAGCCTTCCTGCCGGGCGAGCAGCGCCGCGAATCCCGAGCCATCCACCACCCAGCGGCAGCGGATCGTCTCCGTTCCCTCGACCGTCTTCACATCGACTTCCTGTTCGCCGCCCGGGGTGAGCCGCACGGCCGTTACCTGCGCAGGACGCCGCAACTCCGCGCCGCCCGCGACCGCGCGGCGCAACACTTCCTCATCCACCACGGCGCGGTCCAGTTGCCACGAGGGCAGGCGCACATGGTATTTCGGCCCCATCTCGCTGGCGTCCTCCAGCGTCTGCGTCTGGTCGTTGGCAAACCAGAAGCGCATCCCCTGCTTCACGAGGTGATCGTTGTTGAGATGGTTCGTGAGCCCGAGCACTCGCCCCAGAAAAAAGCTGCTGATCTCCACCGTCGCCTCCCCTACCCGGCGCGTGAAATGCGGCGCCCGCTCGATGACGAGGACGCGTAGATCCGGGCAGGCGCGACGCAAAAGCGTCGCCGTGGAAGCGCCCGCGAGCGACCCGCCGATGATGACAACGTCGTAAGACATGATGGTGATGGTCGAATTTGCTCAGCGCGGCCCCTTGCGCCAATGCAAATTATTGGATTCTCTCTGTAGAGCCAAACGACCCCACGGAATTATTTCGATTGCGCCCGTGCGCCGTCCCAATTGATCTTCCGCCTCCCATCCGATGCGTCTGCTCTTCCCCTTTCTGTTCCTCCTTTGCGCCCTGCCGGTTTTCGCGGGCGAGCCGCCCGATCTTACCCCCGTTAAAAAGTGGCTCATCAAGCAGGATGAACTCCACACCGTGCAGGCGGACTTCACCCAGACCCGAGCCCTGCGCGCCCTGCGCAGCCCGATCGCCACGCCGGGTCATATCTGGTTCGGCGGATCGGATACGTTGCGCTGGGAATTGGGCGAGCCGGCCAAGACCATCGTCATTCGGAAGGGCGACACCTATTTCCTCATCCAGCCGGCCAAGAAGAAGGTGGAGAAATACAAGGCTGACAGCATCGCCAAGCGGGGCGGCGCGATGGGTTTCGCCATGATGAATTTTCCCATCGCCAAGGATTTCGCGGACTTCAACCGCCAGTTCGAAACGCTCGCCGTCACCGTGACGGAGAATCGCTGCCATCTCGAAATCCTCCCGCGCGATGCGCAGGCGAAGAAGATGCTCGAGGCCATCAAGATCGACTTCGAGCCGTCCAGCGGCCATCTCCTCTCCTTCGAACTGGCGACGCGCGATGGCTCTTCGATGCGCAGCGATTTCAGCAATGTGCGCGTGAACCACAAGATCGACCGGCACGTGTTCGAGTACGATTTCACCGGCTACGAGATCGTCGATGGAAAGAACTAAGCTTCGCTGGATCGGGATCGTTGTTGCGCTGCTGCTGTTCACCGGCGCGGGGTTGTCGCACATCAGCTTCAACGTCGATATCCTGAAGCTCCTACCCACGCATCTGCCGCAGGTGAAAGGGCTGTCGCTGTTTCTCAAGCACTTCGCCCAGCCCACGGAATTGATCGTCACCGTCGAGGCTCCCACGCCGGAGGCGGCGGACTCCGCGGCAGACGCGCTGTCCGAGGCCTTTGCCAAACGCTCCGACCTGGTCCAGCGGGCGGTGGCGCGCGCGCCGTGGGAAAAACGTCCGGCGGACCTTTCCGAGCTGCTCGCCTATTTGGTGCTCAATCAACCGCCGGAGAAGATTCGCGCGCTCGTCGCCAGTCTTTCGGCGGAAAACGCGGACGCCACACTCAAAGCCAGCGTGGAGAAGCTGGGCGAATCCATTTCGCCGCAGGAGGTCGCGCTGCTCAGTTACGATCCCTACAACCTCGCGGGGGTGCTCAATGAGTCCGGCTTTCTCGCCGGCAACGGCCAGCAATCCGAGTTCTCCTCCGCGGATGGCACCTTCCGCATCGTTTATGTTACCTCCCCGCACGGCTTTGCCAACTACAAGGCGGCCATCGCCTGGGTGAAACAAATCCGGGAGCTCGCGCACAGTACCGTGCCAGACCCCACCATCCACCTCGGCTTTACGGGCGAGCCCGCGTTCGTCGCCGATATTTCCGGCAGCATGGAGTGGGACATGATGTCGTCGGGCTTCGTCACGCTGCTGGTCATTGCGCTCATCTTCTGGCTCTGCTACCGCCGCGCGCGACCGTTGTTCGATCTACAGGCGATGCTCGTGCTCATTTTCACGCTGAGCCTCGCGGCGGCAGGCCTCTTCCTCAACCAGCTCACCGTCATCGGCGTGGGCTGCGCGGCGATCATGATCGGGCTGAGCGTGGACTACGGCTACTTCGTCTATCAGCGCTCGCTCCGCCATGGCGGCTCGGTCGCGGAACTACAGCGTCAATGCGTGCGCAACATCGCCTGGACTTCCGGCACCACGGCCGCGGTTTTCTTCGCGCTCAATTTCAGCAGCCTGCCTGGCCTGTCGCAGCTTGGGAATCTGGTGGGCATCGGCGTGGTCATCGGCGCGATCGTCATGCTCACCGTCTACGCGCGGCTCACCATGCGCTTCCATGGTCGTGAGGAAGCGCGTCCGCCCTCGGTGGTCGAGCGGCTGTTTTCCACGCCCGGCTTTTGGCAAAAGGGCGCGGTGCTCGCCACCGTTGTCGTCGTCTTCCTGCTCGGCGCGCTGCTCGTAAAAGGTCCGCCGCCGCCCGATTTCTCCGCGCGCACCCTGCGCCCGCGCAATAGCGAAGCCTACACCGCGCTCGACCGCCTCTACGCGCGGCTCACCGACGACCGCGACATGCTCAGCCTCGTCGTGGCCGGCAAGGACGAGGGCGAGGCCCTCAAGCGCCTGCGCACCGCCGAGGCCAGCCTCGCCGCCGCCGAGGCCCACGGCGATGTGAAGAGCTTCCGCACCGCCCTGCCGCTCGCCATCAACCAGCGAGCCAATCTTCTGCCGCTCTCCATGCTCGCCAACCAGATCCCGCGCCTGCGCGAGCGCGCCATCGCAGGCGGATTCAAGGAAGAAGCATTCGTGCTCGATGAAGCGATGCTTCGCCAATGGTCGGCATGGACACCGAAGATGCTGTTTGCCCCGATTGGAACACCAACCCTGATCTGGCCGGACAACGAAACCAGCCGCTGGATCTTCCGCCGTGTGGCCAGCCGCGATAACGGCCAGTTCCTCGCGCTGGGCATGGTCACGCCCATGCCCGGCCACGAAGACGCGCTCACCGCCCGCGTGCAAAGCGACGGAACCTGGCTGGTGAGTTGGAATCAACTCGGGCGCGAATTGCGCCACGTCATCCCGCGGGAATTCAAGCACGTCATCCTCGCCCTCAGCGGGATCGTCGTCGTGCTTCTGACCATTGCCTTTCGCAGCCTGCGCGCGGTGGGGCTCTTCGTCGTGACCACCGCGCTCGTCCTCGCATGCCTGGCCGGGGCGATGTCCCTGCTCGGCATGAGCTGGAATTTTTTCAACCTCGCCGCGCTGCTCCTGCTTCTCGGCACCGGCACCGATTACAGCATCCTCCTGCTCCTCGCGCTGACGCGCAACGGCGGCGATGCCCCGGCCGCCCAGCGCGAGCTCGGGCTGGTGATTTGCCTCTGCGCCTGCTCCGCGTCCTCCGGTTTCGGCACCATCAGTTGGGCCAATCACGTTGGCCTCGCCAGCCTCGGGCAGACCTGCGCACTGGGCTTGATCATCGACGCGCTCATCTCGCTCTTCCTGCTGCCGCGGGTGTGGACATTGATCCATCCCAAAAAGCAATCGGTGTAGCCACCGTGCTCACGCTCGCAGGACGAACAGGTGGCTGTTGAACGGCGTGCGGCCCCAGAGGGGGCGGACTTCGCAGGTGAAGCCGCGCGCGCGGAAGGGAGCCGTGATTTCTTCGATGGTGGGATAATGAATGGCGCCGGATTTCATCCAGAGGCTGGCCCGGAGGAGAAATTCCTGCACTTGGGTGAAACGAAACCGCCAGTTCGTGTCGCGCGGGGTGGCGCGGATGAGGCAGACGGCGCCGGGGGCGATGTGGTCGGCAAGTTGCTCGAGGAGCTCGGTCTGCCGTTCGGCAGGCAGATAATGAAGGACATCGAAGAGGACGACGTGGCCGCGAAAGTCGCCGGTGGCGAGGACATCGCCAACGCTAAAGGTGATGCCGCCATAGGTGCGGCCGGCGATCAGTTGCGCCTTGGCGATTTTCGCGGCGTCGAAATCGACTCCGACCAGCGGTGGAAGGAAGCCGCGCTCGCGCAGGTAGAATTCAAACAACCCGACGCCGCAACCGACATCGAGCACGGGCAGCGGCGAGTCTTTCAGCAAGTCAAAGGCGGCGGCGAAGACGGGATCGCGGTGCAGCTTCCCACGGGCATAACATCGCAGCCACGGACCGGAATACTGGCGGGCGATGCGCTCGATCACGGGTTTATCGGATGGCCAGCTCCAGCGGGTTCGCTTTCCAAATGCCGTGACGGGCCATGAATTTGATGACGCTGCGGGGGTAGACTGAGGTGGTCGTCGCACCGGAAGCCATGAGCGCGATGAGGCGATTGAAATACATCTTGATGCTCTCGCTGATCTTGCCCGGGTAGGCCTGCTCAAAATGCGCGCCGGTGTGATACATGGCGAACATCCGCCCATCGTAGAAGTATTGGATGAGGTCCATCCAGGACTTGATGAGCTTGCGCATTTCGCGGGTGTAAGCGGGAAGATTGTCGAGATTTTCGCAGAGCACTTCGGCGGAATGGAGCGCGAGCCACATGCCGGGCGAGAGCATCGGATCGACGAAACCGAAGGCGTCGCCGGTCATGACCCAGCCGGGGCCGTGGCCGCGCTCGGAGATGAGCTGGTAATTGGTGTAAACGGCCACTTCGCTGATGCGCCGGCGGCCTTTACCCGCTTCGGCGAGTCGAGAATCGCGGGCGATGACGGCTTCGAGCCGCTCCTCCGGCGTGGCACCGAGCGGAGTGGCTTCGTCCTTGTTCAGAACTATGCCGACCGACAGGCAATCGCGCAGCGGAATGCGCCAGCTCCAACCGGCGTGATCCATGCGGCCGATGACGACCTGCCCGGGAATGGGATGCGGGATGAAACCTTCGTAGTGCGCAAAATAGGCGACATCCTTGCGCGAGCCGACCTCGGCGGGAATCTCCAGGGTGCGCGCAAAGAGCCGCGTGCGCCCGGTGGAATCGACCAGCAAGTCCGGCTGCTGACCACGCAGCCACGGCGCTTCGGCGAGCGTCTCGGCGGCGAGTTGCAGGCCATCCTGGCCCACGCGCTCGATCTTCGCCCGTACCTTCGCGCGCTTCGCACCGAGTTCATCCGCGCGCTCCTCGAAGAGACGATCAAGCGCGGGACGCGGCGAATTGTAGGCGTAAGTGGGCAGGATGCCGTCGACGGATTGAAAGCAAAAGTCGATGTCGTCGTCTTGCCCGAAGGTGAAGGTGACGCCGGGTTTGTGCTGGCAGATCGCCGCGGCGCGGTCCTCGATGCCCAGCTTGCGCAGAACGGGGACGATCGCCGGGATCAAAGATTCGCCGACGATGAGGTCGGGGCGGCGGCCATCGTCGAAGATGGTGACGTCGATCCCTTTCTGCGCAAGAAGACAGGCGAGGGTCGCGCCGGAGGGGCCGCTGCCAATGATACCGACGGTTTTGATCTGCTTTTTCATCTCTGGATTTTGCCGCTTGGCGTGAGCGGCACGCTCTCCACCAGCTTGAATTCGACCGGCACCTTATAACGGGCGAGCGCGCCACGGCAATACGCGGCCAACGCGGATATTTTCGGCGGGTTGACCGGGTCGCGCGGCACAATCTCCGCCACGGGCACCGCGCCGAAGCGGGCGTTGGGCTTGCCGATGACGCGGGCGCGGTGCACCTCGGGCATTTCGCAGAGCACGGCTTCGATTTCCTCGGGGAAACATTTCAGTCCCGCGACATTGATCACCGAATGACTGCGGCCGAGCAGATGGATGTCGCCGTCTTCATCGATGCGGGCAAGGTCGCCGGTGTGGAACCATTCGCCTTCCAGCACCTCGGCGCGGGTGCGCCACGGGTGGAGATAGGCGTCGAACATGCCGGGGCCGCGGAGGAAGAGTTCGCCTTCGCTGCGCACCTCGGCGGCGTAGTCGGGCAAGGGGCGGCCCACGGAGGCGGGCTTTTCGCGCGAGCGCTCGAGGTTCAGCAACGGCAGACCGACTTCGATGATTCCCAGTCCCTGCGCCAGTGGCACGCCGTAGCGCTGGTCGAATGCCTGAGCCGTCGCCAACGGCAGGGTGGCCGCCGTGGAAACGGCCAGGCGCAGCTTCGGCCAGGCGCGACCCGAGCCTTCCGCGGCAAGCATGGCATGATGAAACGGCGCGCCGTAGAGCACCGTGCCGTCGTGCGTGGTCGCGGCGGAAAGGACGTCCTCGGCGAGGTGCGAATTCTCGATGATCGTCGTCGCGCCATGCAGCAGGTAGAGCATGATCGATACGGCGAAATGGTGGGCCATGGGCAGGATCCACACAACGCGATCCGCCGGGCCGATGCCCAATCCGCGATTGGCCGCAGTGACGCGAGCGAGCAGGCTTTCGTGCGAGAGGACGATGCCTTTGCTCGTGCCGGTGGTGCCGGAGCTGAAGCGGATGAACGCGGGGTTGAGCGCGGCGAGCGCGTTCTGATCGAAACCCAGTTCATCCGCGACCGGCACTGAGCGAATCTCACCGTGGCCATTGACGATCGCGCCGACGCCCGTTTCGCGAAGGACGCGTTCGCGCTCGCGCTGGGACAATTCGCCGGCCATGGGCACCAGGCACTTTCCCGCGCGCACGATGGCCAGAGCCAGAACCACGTGGGCGACTCCGTTGGGACAATCGAGGGCTACCTGGGCGGCCGGCAACGCGGCGATACGCGCGGCCGCCGCTTCCGCCTGCTCGATGAGGCTGCCATACGTCACTTCCTGTCCCTCGCTGATCAGCGCCACGGCCGACCGATCTGCGTCCCGAAAAATCCTTTCAACGATGTTCATGCACGATCTTTTCGCGAGCGGCATTCACCGCCGCCGCGTCGCCCTCACCGTGGAGAACTTTCAGCGCAGCGGCAAGTCCGGCAGCTTCACCCGTCGCGAGACACGTGCCGATCACCCGCACGGAAGCCTGCGCTTCGTGGCTGCACGAAATGCAGCGGCCCGCCATGAAAAGCGCTTCGTCGTCGCGCGCGTGCAGCGCGCGTAGCGGAATGCCGCATGGCTCTTCACCCGTGGGAAAACGCAGGCGCGGCCCGGTGGCGGTCTCGCGCAATTCCATCGGCCAGGCCGCATACGCCACGGTGTCTTCAAACTGCGCTCCCCGCTCCAGGTCTTCCGCCTCGAGGCGATAGCACCCGACAATCCGCCGACTCTCGCGCACGCCGGCCCGGGCCGGCCACGCCGCCACGTAACTGCCCGCAAAGCCCTCGACCTCGCGACGCAGGAATTCCGCCAAACGCACCGCCACTTCGCGTCCTTCCGTTTCCAGCCGGGAGAGACACACCGCATCGAGAGGGTTGAAATCCGTGCCGCCATCGAGGTCGATGGTGACGAATGCTTCCGCCGCCTGGGGGCTCTCGCGCAAATGCGCCCCGAGCGCTGCGGCGGGCAGAGTGTTCGCCTTCACGGCCTGCGAAATCTGCCGCGCGAGACGCAACCGCGCATCGTCGCCGAGCCGGCCCGCTTCCACACCGCCCAGCGCGAAAATATAGGCCGGACGTTGCAGGCGCGTCGTTTCCATCTCGCAAGGCGCCCCGCGAAAAGCCGCCAGCACGGCGTCGCCTGTGGCGTCCACGAACGCTTGGCCGGTGACCTTCCCCGTGCAGCCCCGCCAGACGAGCGTAATCGATCCCGCTTCGGCGGCGACGATCTCCGACTGCAAGCGAATCTCCAGGTGCGGCGTCTCCCGCGCGATCGCATCGCACAACTGCGCGAACGCCACCGGCCGCTGCAACAACACTTCCACCCGGCCCATGCGCATTGGCCCGCTCGCACCTCCCGCGGCAAGTAAACGCTTCGCGAACTCGGCGGCGAAGCCCGCATTCGCCAGCACCGGTGCAGCGGTGCCGTTCGGCAACCGGTAGAGTCCGCAGATCGAATGCACCAGCGCCGCTGAAGCCATGCCGCCGAGCAGGCCATTGCGCTCGATGAGCAGTGTCCGAGCACCGAGTCGCGCCGAAGCGACCGCCGCGGCGAGACCCGCGCTTCCCCCGCCGGCGACGACAACATCAAAGTCCATGGAGCAATTCGGGCCGCGGTTCACCGAACAGATCTTCCATCGTCTGGCCGAGCATCAACTGGCGCTCTTCCTCCGACAGGCAGCCCTCGCGCCACGTCACGGTGATGTTCACCTGCCCTCCCCGCTCGCAAAAGAACAGGCCGGTCCCCGGCGGCGTCGCGAGGCACGGCAGGTGGTAGGCATTCGTGATTTGCGCGCCGGCAAACTCGATCATCTCCGGTGCAAAGGCCCCGGTATGCGAATGGAAGAAGGAACACATTTCGCCCTTAAACTGCCAGCGCACCACGCGCATGAAAATCCAGGAAGGCAGTCGCATCATCAGTTCGAGCACGGTGAGAAAGGACTCCTCCAGCTTGCCGCGCGTCATCTCGGCAAATTGCTGTTTCATCGACGCCGTCGCCGCTTCGATGGAGCCAAGCGCTTCGCGCACTGCGCCGAAAAAGAAGATCGATACCTGATTGTGAAACAGCGGTCCGCGCGCGCCGCGTTTGCGCGTCTGGACAGGGACACTCACCACATAGCCTTTTGGCTCCCGGCCACGGTGGCGAAAGACGCGGTCGTGAGCCCTCGCGGCGCAGGCGACGTAAAAGGTCATGGGAAACAGCGCCCCGGCCATGCCTTCCACACGCGCAGTGAGTTTCGCTGAATCCTCGGGGGTCAGCGTGATAACCTGATAGTAGCCCCGGCCCCGACGCGGACGCGGCCCCGCCAAAGAGGGCGCGCCGACCTTGGCCAGATCCTCGAGCCGAAAGACGGCCGCCTTGGTCTTCTTGATCTTTTCCTGAAAGGTCAGCTCAGGCCGCACCGGCTCCTTGGCCTCGCACGGCACATCCACGCCATCGCAAAGCCGGCCGATCTCGGCGAGGAGCAGCTCCGCGCCTTTGCCATCGATGAGCAGATGCGACCACGAAAGTGCCACGCGGCAGCGGCCAGCGCGCGTCTCCACCACATCGAGCCGGGCCTTGAACTCGATACCGTCGACCGCCAGCGGCTCGGTCATGATGTGCTGGAGTAATTCCATCGTGTCCTCGGCTTCGGTCGCTCCAGCCAGCTTCCCGGTCGCGCCGCGTTCCCGCCACAGACCGAGCGGCAGGCCACGGGAGGGTGTCGGCGGCACTTCCCAGTACGGCAGCCAGGTCCGCCAATCGCGACGCAGACGCCCGGCGAGCAGCGGATGCTTTTGCACCAGGCGCTCCAAGGCGGAGCGCAGGCGCGCCACGTCGGGCACGCGATCCAGTTCAAGGATCGACTGGCTCACATGCCGGCCCTGCCGGGTACGGCGCATGAAATCGTCGTGGGCCAGCAGGAAGCAATCGGCCACGCGGACCGCTTCCCGCGTGACACCAGGAGCGGCGGCAGCCATCAGCCCTCGGCAGAGGGCGCGGTGCGGGCGCGAATGAGCCCGGCCACACTGCGCACAGTGCTGAAGTTTTGCCGGGTCAATTCGCTCTCGGGCAAGGCCACGCCATATTCTTCTTCAATGAGAATGAGCAACTGCATGATGGCCATGGAATCCAGCCCCGAGTCGTAAAGATTGCTATCCGCGCCAAAGCCAGGCTGCGTCTCCAAGAGACGTTCGCTGACAAGCTGGACGAGTTGTTGTTCCAGGGACTCCTGCTGTGGAATGGGTTGCGTGGCCATCAGTTGCGCGCGGTGCTTAAAGGATGGATTTCCACGCGTCAAGACGCCAGTTCGCTCAAAGTCGACCGATTTTGTTCCACAGTGGCCGCACCGATCTCCACACAGCCCGCACCGACTTTAGCAGGGTTCCACAAAGTGGGACGGGGCGACAGCGTCCGTAAAACTACGAGCTTCTTCCCAGCGCGCCGCGCGAGGTCCGTTTTGAGGCGGAGCAACTCGTCGCAGATAATCTGATGCGACAGGTTCACGGCATGCGACATCCGGCGCGGCCGCCCACCCTGGCGCACGGCGAGTTCCTGGGGATTGGCGACGATGTGGAGCAGGATGGTGTCGATTTCCGGGTCGTCGATCCAGTGATCGAAGGGCAGCGCGTTGGCCACGCCGCCATCCCAAAACCAGCGGTCTTCCACCGGGCGGCTGGCGAAGATGCCCGGAAACGCGCCGCTCGCGAGAATGAGCTCGGCCAATGGTCCTGACTTGACGGCTTCGCTGCGAGCGTCCGAAAGATTCGTCACCGAAAGCGCGAGGCGCGGTGCGGTGCAGTCTTCGATCCGGCTAGTGCCCAGCTTCTCCCGCAGCAGCGCGGCGGCCCGCTCTCCGCTGATCGCACCAGTATGTCCCGGCAGATTCAAGATGGTGGCGAAGCCCCGCCAAGGCGCGCCGGGCTCGCGAAAGACCTTGCGCAATTCCGGCGAGACAAAGAGCTGGAGCATTTCGTCCGGGGCGATGCCTGCGGCGAAAAGTCCTGCCACCAAGGCGCCCGCGGATGCGCCACTCACGGCCGCAGGTCGCACCCCCAGCGCCAGCAAGGCTCGTAGAAATCCGGCGTGGGCGAAGTAGCCGAGAAACGAAGAATTCAGGCAGAGCGCAACGCGGCTAGACACAGGCCGCCACCTCCGAGCGCAAATTTCGGAGCGCGAGGGTAATCTCCTCCGCCATCGCGGTGCGGGCGGCAATCCGATCCGGCTCCAGTCGCGGCGGGACCAGTTCGCCAAAGGCCACCGCCCAGCGCGTCCGCGCGCCGGGCAGCCAACTCGTCCAGCGCCGGAATTTCTGGGCGCCGAGGACGACACACGGCAGCACGGGCACACCCGCCAATTGCGCCAGCTTGCAGACACCGGATTCAATCGCGCCGGATTCGAGCACGGAATTTTCGTCATTCCGCACACCGCCTTCCGGAAAAATGCCGACGACCCGGCCCGCCTTGAGCAATTGCAAGAGGCGGCGCACCGTCGCCGTATCCGCCTTGCTCCGGTCGAGCGGCAAAGCGCCAAAGGTCGTCAAGAACCAGCGCGAAAGTGGATGGTCGAACAATTCCACGATGCTCAGCCAATGGATCATGCGAGAGTTCGCGACAATCAACAGGGGCGCATCGTAGGCGCAGATGTGGTTGGCCGCCAGCAGGTAGGCGCCC
>NZ_JBDUCX010000152.1:0-15971 GCF_040003245.1 Chthoniobacter sp. | reverse complement strand
GGGCGGAGATCCGGTTCGCAGCATCAGCCCAGCGCGTGGGGACACGCGCCCTACACCTGAAGCCTTGCGTAAGCGCCCTGCAAAGAATTTGCTCTGTCAGGTTGACAGGAGGCAACAAGCCGCTAATCTTCGCCCTCTTTTCCTCTAACCCAATTTTCCGACACGGCCTATGAAACGCACCTATCAACCCTCGAAGCGCACCCGCAAACGCCAGTTCGGCTTCCGCGCGCGTATGAAGACCAAGAACGGCCGGGCCATCCTTTCGCGCCGCCGCCAGCAGGGCCGCAAGCGCCTCCTGCCCAAGGGTGTGGAGATTCCTTACGCCCGCCACACGCAGGCCTGAGCATTTTCGATTTTCGATTTTCGATTTTTGGTTTGTGACGGCGGAGGTGGTGGCTTCAATGACGAGGTCGGCGGCCATCAGCGTTCCGAAAGCCGAGATCCCAAATCAGAAATCAAAATGACCGGCCTTCGTTTTCCCAAGTCCGCCCACCTTGTTCGCGCCTCGGAGTTCCAGAGGATGCGGCGCGAGGGGCAGTCGTTCCACGGGAAATTCATCGTCCTGAGTGTCCTCAAGGATTTGCCGTCGCCGGAAGTGCGCATCGGCTTGATCACCTCCCGCCGGGTCGGCGGAGCGGTGGTGCGCAATCGCGTGCGGCGCCGGATGCGCGAGATCGTGCGCGCAGCCCGTCCGCAAATCGCCGCCGGCACCTGGCTCACGCTGGTCGCCCGGCAGGCAGCGGCGAATGCGACTTTCCAAAGCATGGCGGCCGAGTGGCTTCAACTGGCGCAGCGCAGTCACCTTCTCGGCGCATGTTCCTGATCCGCTTTCTCATTCGCGGCTACAAGCTCCTGATCTCGCCCATCCTGCACGGGTTGGGCGGGCCGGCGACGGGCTGCCGGTATCTACCGAGCTGCTCGCTGTATTTTCTCGAGGCCTGCGAAGTGCACGGCGTCGCGCGCGGAAGCTGGCTCGGCGTGAAACGTATCGCGCGCTGCCATCCGTGGGGTGGCGAAGGTCTCGACCCCGTCCCGCCCGCGCGCCCGCTCGGAGCACGCAGCAGCTCGCACATTTAAGCTCTTATGTTGGATCGCAAAGGAATCATCGGCATCATTCTCCCCGCCATCGTCTTGATGGTGTGGTGGTACTATAATAACGAAGAGATGAAGAAGCTGGCCGCGGTGCGGGCCCAGCAGCAAACCGTGGCGGCGGAGGCGGCCAAGGTCGCCCAGGCGGAGGCGCAAAAGAATGCTCCCGCGCCAGCGCCGGGGGCCACGCCCGCGGCGACCACACCGGCGGAGGCCGCGGTGCCGGAGCAGACCGAGGTGCTGAGCACGGAATCGGTCGACTACACTTTCACCACGCGCGGCGCGGGCATTGCCAAGGCGCTGCTCAAGAAGCATGAGGCGGAGCACGGGACGCGGATGACGCTCAATCAATTCGGCGATGTGCCGATCGGCGCGTTGACCGAGCTGCCCGGGGAACTCTCCAAGGTGGCCTTCCACGACGCCGTCGACCGCGATGACGGGGTGATTACCTTCGAAGGCAGCGACGCGCGGGGCTTGCACCTGACGAAGAAATTCGTCGTCCCGAAGTCGACCAACCTGGACAAGGACTACATCGTGAATCTGCGGGTGATTTTCGACAACCGGGGCACGGAGCCGGTGACGGTGCCGGGCTACTACGTTTACACGGGTGCGGCGGCGCCGGTGCACCAGCGCGACATGCCGACCTACACGGGTTTCAAATATCCCGAGGGGAAATTTGTCGACGTTCTCTCGTTTTCCGGCGGCTGGTTCAAGAAGGAGCAGAGCACTTTCACGGCATCGCGGGAGGGCATTCCGTGGGCGGCGGTGGCGGACCAGTATTTCACTTCGCTCGTGACGCCGGTGGTGGACCCGGAGAATGGGGCGGACCCTTTGAAGCAGCGCGGTAATTCCGTGTGGGCGACGCGGTTCCCGATCACGGACGACGCCTGGAAGGAGACGGGGCACTCGACGGATGGCAGCACGACGCCGCGCTACGGCATCGAGGGTGCGCTCGGCATGCCGGGCTTCACGCTGGCCCCGGGGCAGAAGCAGGTGCAGAGTTTTCGCATCTACACCGGGCCGCGCGAATATGGCCGCTTGCGGCTAATGTCGGATGGGGAAGTGGACGTGCTGGCCTTCTCGGACTTCGGCGGACTGTTCAGTTTCCTCGGGCCATTCGTGGGCTTCTTCAGCAAGGTGCTGCTCTTCTCGCTCAATTCGCTGCACGCCTACGTCTATGGGTTTGCGGGGCAGAACTCCTACGCGGTCGCGATCATCATCCTCACGCTCATCATCAAGGCGCTGCTCTGGCCCATGCAGAACAAGGCGACGAAAGCGGGCAAGCGGATGCAGGCGCTGCAGCCGAAGATGGGGGAAGTCCGGGAGAAATATAAGGACGACCCGACGAAGATGAACACCGAGGTGATGAAGCTCTACAAGGAGTACGGGGTGAACCCGCTGGCCGGGTGTCTGCCCGCCTTCATCCAGATGCCGATCTTCTTCGGCTTCTACAATATGCTCGGCAAGGCGGTGGAATTGCGGAACAGCAAATTCCTGTGGGTGCATGACCTTTCCCAGCCCGACACGCTCTTCCATATTCCCGGCTTTGACTTCCCGGTGAACATCCTGCCGCTCTTCATGGCGGGCACGATGGTGTGGCAAATGTCGGCCTCGCCCAAGACCGGCGACCCCACGCAGCAAAAGATCATGATGCTCATGCCGCTGATCTTTGTGATGTTCTGCTATAACTATGCGTCAGCGTTGGCGCTTTACTTAACGGTCAATAATTTGGTTTCTGTCGTGCAGCTCTACGCGACGCGGAACCAGCCTCTGCCCACTTTGCAAAAGCGGCCTCCGCCCGCGAAGAGGAAATAAGCGCCACTTTTTATGAGCCTGAACCCACGCGAGACCCTCGATACGATGCTGGGGCTCCTTGGCTTCGTCTGTGAGATCAAGGAGTTCGAGCATGAACACGGCCTGACCCTGCAGGTCTATACGGCGGAGAAAGACCGCCTCATCGGGCGCAACGGCGCGCTGCTGGAGGACATCCAGACGCTGCTCAACCGGCTGCTCCAGGCGAAGGACAAGAACGCGCAGAAGGTGCAGGTGGACATCGAGCACTGGCGGGAGATGAAGGACGACAACCTCGCGCATCGTGTGCGGCAGATCGGGGAGATCGTGCGGCAGACGGGGCGGCCGTATCATCTCGAGCCGATGAACGCCTACGAGCGGCGCATCGTGCACAACGCCTTCAAGGACGATCCGGATATCGCGACGTGGAGCCCGCCGGACGATGCGCGGCTGAAGCGCATTACCCTGCGCAAGAAGCAGCCGGGCGCGCCGGAGCAGTAGGGGAGAAGAGCCAAGTTTCAAATTAGGGCACTACCCTTTTTTCCATCTTCCGGTTGACTGGGGAAAATTCCGTGTCATTGTCGCCTCCCTTTTCCCGCGACCCGTGTCGTTCCGAATTATGACCAGCACCCTTCTCGAAGAAGCTTTTAAAGTGATTCCCAGCCAGCAGTTGCTCGTGAACGTGGTTTCCAAGCGCGTTCGTCAACTCACCGCCGGGCATCGTCCCATGGTCGAGACCGGCCCGCGCATGGGCTTCTCGGACATCGCGCTCAAGGAAATCATCGAGGGCAAGCTGCAGTTTGAACCGGCTTCGGCGGAGTCCGAGGACGGCAAGAATTAAGCCCGCGCACCCGGTGCGCGCCCGAGCATGAGCGCGGATATCTCCATCAACCGCAAAGCCCTGCGGGAGTACCATATCCTGGAGCGATTCGAGGCTGGCCTCGAGCTCAAGGGGACCGAGGTAAAGTCCATCCGCGGCGGCCTCGCCAATCTCAACAACGCCTTCGCGCGCATTGAGAATGGGCAGGCGTTTCTCTTCGATGTGGACATCCAGCCGTACATCCGCGCGAGCTTCGAGCAGCATCTGCCAAAGCGCGTGCGCCGGCTGTTGCTGCACAAGAAGGAGATCGAGCGCTTGATGGGCCTGACGCAGATCAAAGGCCACACGCTGGTGGCGCTCTGGATGTATTGGAAGGATGCGCGGGTGAAGGTCGAGATCGGCGTGGGCAAGGGCAAAGAGGCCTCCGACAAGCGCCAGGATCTCAAGGACAAGGCGACCAAACGGGAGACGGACCGTGAAGTGGCGCGCTTCAACAAGAAGCACGCGTAGGGGGGAGCGTAGGCCGAAAATTTACCGCCGAGGCGCGGAGGCGCGGAGGGTTGAAGGCAGCGGAGAGGAGACGACTTCCGTTCTTTTCTTCTCCGCGCCTCTGCGCCTCGGCGGTGAAAATCTTCCTTTATCCGCCCAGGAGCGACATCTCCGCCTTCGGCTGGGCGACGGTTGCGCTGGAGCGGATTTCAGAATAACGATCCGTCCGCGCCCGCCATACGCCGGAGACCAGCTCCGCCAGGTCCGTGTCGCTCGCGCCAGCGCGCAGGGGTGACCGCAGATCCACGCCCGTGCTGGCGAAGAGGCAGGTGAAGAGCCGTCCATCCGCCGAGAGTCGCGCACGGGTGCAATCGCCGCAGAAGGGCTGGGTGACGGAAGAAATCACGCCGATCTCGCCGCCGCCATCGCGGTGGCGGTAGCGCCGGGCGACCTCGCCGGGATAATTGGCGGCGACTGGCTCCAGCGGAATCTCAGCGGTGAGGCGCGAGATGATTTCCGCCGCGGGAACGACGTCCTCCATGCGCCAGGCATTGGTGTTGCCCACGTCCATGAATTCGATGAAGCGCAGGATAAATTCCGGGCCGCGAAAGTGCCGCGCCATGGGCAGAATTTGGTCTTCGTTGACTCCACGCTTGACCACCATGTTGATCTTGATGGGCGCGAAGCCGACGGCACGTGCGGCCTCGATGCCGCGCAACACGCGATGCACCGGGAAATCCACATCGTTCATCGCTCGGAAAATCTCATCGTCGAGCGCATCGACGCTGACCGTGAGGCGCCGCAACCCCGCGTCTCGCAGGCTTTTGGCCTCTTCGAGCAGGCGCGACCCGTTGGTCGTGAGAGTGAGATCATGAACCCCCGCGACAGTGGCCAGCGCAGAGACCAGGCGATGTAGTTGGCGTCGCAACAGGGGCTCACCGCCCGTCAGTCGGATCTTCTCCGTGCCGAGCCCGGCGAATACCCGGGCCAATCGGGCGATCTCCTCGAAGGTGAGCACGTCATCCTTGGGCAAAAAGTCGTAGCCGCGTCCGAAGACCTCCTTGGGCATGCAATAGCCGCAGCGGAAATTGCAGCGATCCGTCACCGAAATGCGCAGGTCGCGCAACGGTCGCTGCAATTGGTCGAGGACAGTGGAGATCACAAAAGGGAAGCTACGATGTCTCGCGAGACTCAACAAGGAGCGAGCCTGCCAGAAGTGCGATAGGGGTATCGCCCGCCGGGTTGATTCGCCCGTGCTCCCGGGCAAAAGCAAAACGCCCCGGTTTTCACCGGGGCGTTTGCGAGAGATTTGCGTTTGCGCTGGCGAGGGCGCAAGCGGCTTAGTAGCGCTTCTGGTAGCCGCCACGATCACCACCACCCCCACGATCGCCACCGCGGCCGCCGCCACCACCACCGCCGCCACCGCCGAAGGAACGGCGAGGTCCGCCGCCGCCACCGCCGCCGCCGCGTTCTTCACGAGGACGGGCTTCGTTGACGGTCAAGGCGCGACCCTGCACGGTCTTGCCGTGGAAGAGGCTGATGGCCTTCTGCGCTTCTTCAGCCGAGGACATGGTCACGAAGGCGAAGCCGCGGCTTTTGCCGGTGAACTTATCCTGCATGAGGGCGACTTCGGAGACAGTGCCGGCTTCGGCAAAGGTGTCTTGAAGGTCGACTTCGGTGGTATCGAAGGAAAGATTTCCTACGTAGAGTTTATTGGACATACTGCTGTTTTCGTTTTCACAAGCGGCTCCTTCGGTGGCTGTTTCCGGTTATCGGATCTCAAAACTGCCACTGAAAGTCCGCGGCGAACCGCGTCACGAAACAACTAGCAATCTACCAAACCTATTAAGGTTCCAAACTTGTGTGTGGGCACGAGGAAACACCGCTTTGCCCCGACACGCAAGGAGAATCTGGGGGAAAATGAGTACTACCCGAGGCGGTAGACGATGCGCGCCTTGGAGAGGTCGTAAGGAGACATCTCGAGCTTCACGCGGTCACCATTGGTGAGGCGGATGAAGCGTTTGCGCATTTTGCCGGAGATGTGGGCCAGAACGCTGTGTTTATTACCGAGCTCGACGCGGAACATGGTCCCGGCCAGAACGGAGGTGATTTTGCCTTCGGTTTCGATCGTATTGTCCACTGCCATAACAAGAGACACTGCGGCGCCGTAGGGGGCAGCGCGGAAGGAGCGGCCAAGGGCGGCTCCAAGGGTTTGCGAACAGCTTTCAGAGAAGCACTCCATGCCGGCACGCGCCGGTGAAGGGCGGGGAGCATCGTCTATGCCGCGCAGATTGCAAGCACTGTTCCTGAGTCTCCGGTAAATACTTTGTGAAGGCTAGCCGCAGAGACGCAGAGACGCGGAGGGAGGAAGAGGAGACAAAGGGCGATATTCTGCTTCGAGACCCGTTTGATCCGCGTCACTTTCTCTGCCTTCCCTCCGCGTCTCCGCGCCTCCGCGTTTCAATCATCCGACTTCCGTCAATTGCGACCCGTCATCTGAACCCGCTCTACAAGTGCAGATTCGGATACTGCCAGTCTTCCCACTGGCCGTCGCATTTCAGCGTGGGGCAGTGAAAGTGGACTTGTTCGTCGGCATCAAGCGTGATGCGGATATCGTGGCCGGTGAAAAGATGTTCGCACTTCGCGCAGAAGCGCATTTCGCCGACCGACCACCAGTGTTTGAGCGGATCGGCGGCCTGAAAGAGCTTCAGTTTTCGTCCGAGGGTTTCGGGGAGCACGTTCACGCCCTGAATATATTGCATCAGGGCTCCGCTGTCGAGGTGGCCGCCAAAAAGCTCGCTTAAAATGCTTATTGCGCCGTCCAGCCGCCATCCACGGCGAGCATCGCACCAGTGACGTAGCTCGCGGCGTCGCTGGCCAGAAAGATGGCCGCGCCCTGGATCTCGCGCAGTTCGCCCCAGCGCTTCAGTGCGGTGGCGCCGACGATGAATTTCTTCCCTTCGTCCGTATCGGCGATGGGCACATTCATGTCGGTGAGGAACGGCCCGGGGCAGAGCGCGTTCACGGTGATGCCATTCCCGGCGACCTCGAGTGCGAGCGCCCGGGTCATCTGCACGATGGCGCCTTTGCTCGCCGTGTAGGGCGTGCGGTTCGCGAGACCCACGAGCCCGAGCGCGCTGGCGAGATTGATGATGCGTCCCCAGCCGCGCGCTTTCATTTGCGGGAGCACGGCGCGGCTGCATAGCCAGGAGCCGGTCACGTTGATCTCCATCACCTGGCGAAATTGCTCCGACGTCAGTTGATCGATCGGGCCGCGGATGTTGATGCCGGCGCTGTTGATCAGGATATCGATGGCGCCGAATTCGCGCAGCGCCGCATCGCGTGCGGCGTCGACTTGCTGCTCATCCGTCACATCGGCCACGAGCCCGAGCGCACCGTGTCCGAAGTCCGCCGCGATTTGCGCCGCGGCCGTTTGCGCCTCGTCGAGATGACGGCTCAGGAGCACGACATTCGCCCCGGCGGAAGCGAGGGCCGCGCCCATCGCCGAGCCGAGCCCTTTCGAGCCACCGGTGATGAAGGCGGTGCGACCGGTGAGGTCGAATTGCTGGATGCCGGGCAGGGGAGAGGGAGTGGGATTCATGGGAAGGAAATTGGGTTTACGACAAAGGCCAGTGTGCGTCGCGCAGCGCGGGAAAATCACGCCGCCACGCGGAGACGACCTCGGGCTCCAGCAGGGCGGAGATGACCTGCTCGCGCTCGCCGGCATCCCCGATGATGACGCCATGCGGGTCGACGACGACACTGCGGCCCGAGTAGAGGAATTCCGGGTCGCGTCCCACGCGATTCACACCCACGACGTAGGCTTGGTTTTCAATCGCCCGGGCTTGCAGCAGCGTGAGCCAATGCTGCTGGCGCTTTACCGGCCACAGCGCCATTACCACGAAAAGATTCGCTCCCTGGCGCGCGGCTGAACGGAAGATTTCGGGGAAGCGCAAATCGTAGCAGACGAACGGCGCCACCACGAAGCCGCCCCACTGGAAGGTCACGATCTCGGTGCCCGCTTCGTGTCCCTGTGCTTCGCCGCCGAGGCTGAAGGGATGAATCTTCGCATAGCGCGCCGCCAGCTTTCCGTCGGGCGAAAAAACCACCGCTTCGTTCCGTCCCATCTCCGCAACCCCGCGGCTCACCACACCGCCCGCGACGAACACGCCATGCTGGCGCGCCAGCCCGGCGAGAAACGCTTCATCCTCGCGCTGTTCATCCTGGCGCGTCACCGCGAGATTCATCGAAAACCCGCAGGCGAACATCTCCGGCAACACCACGAGCGATCCTGCCGTTGGCGCTGCACTTTCCACCAGTGCCTCCACCTTGCGGAAATTCGCCGCTTTGTCCTCCCACACGATATCGAGCTGGACGGCGAACACATTCGGGGCGGGCATGCCGCGAGCCTGCGCGAATCCCACGGCCCGCCGCAAGTGTGGATCTTCTCGCAAATATTCCGCAATGGAGCCCACAGAGCCAATGGAGCAATGCACATTTTCCGCCGAGTCATGCGACACTTCCGACAATGCAGTCCATCCCGACCACTCCACCCGAACGGGTGAATTACGCCCGGTTGCCTCAACCCTCCGCGTTCAGCCGCAGCCCGCCACGCCCCGAGCCGCGGCGCGGTCCCGAATGGCCAGTCCAGAGTAATCGTGCCTGATCGTGCCTAATCGTGCCTCTTTTTTTCCATCATCGTGCCCTCCGTTGCCGCCAAACGACAAAGCGTTCGGGAGAGGCTCCCGAACGCTTTGTGCTTAAAACCGAAATCTCAGAACGGACGACTGCTTACAGCCCGTCCGGGTGCCGGGCGACGAAGCCGAAGGCCGGGCGGCCGCTCAGGCGCCAGCGAGGACCGTCTTCCCCGCCGAAACCGGTAGTATCGAGCCGGAGGCCGGCGATGACCGCGAAGACGTGTCCGTCCCGGGCGTAGACGGTGATCCAGCGGCCTTTGCCGTTGGCGCCGTAGCCGGTGAATTCCTTGGAGACAACCGGCGAGTGGATGAGACCCGCATGATGGAGCAGGAACGACACGGTGCCGGAGCAATCGTAGCCGTCGACATAGAAGCTCTCGTGACCGCCGCCCCAGACGTAGGGCTTGGTGCGAAGGTAGTTGGTCGCCCAGATGGCGCGCTTCACACATTCCGGGGCGTTTTCCGGGGCGGAGGCGATGCCCGTGCGGCGGTCGAGGGCAGCCTTGTCGCCCGGCACGGTCGGGCCGGAGGTGGGCGGGGTGGCGGAGGTGTAGCCGGCGTGGCTGGAAGGAGCGAGCGTGAGCAGCACCATCGCGGCGCCGAGGGCAATCGAAGCAGGATAAGTAAAAATGCGGTTCATACCCAGTCTATTGCAAAAACAGGGCCATGACCGGACAAACTATTTTCGGGAAACTACCGAGATTGGGGCAGGAGATACCCAAAATACTCAGGTTTCCTGATTCCATGAGCTTTGGCGGGCGATCACCTGGCGGGCGGTAAACCGAAACATTCTGTCCTGACACTTTTGCAATTGTGAGAAAACACCGTAATTTCCATATCATTGCGCCATTTGATTCGCCGTATCGATTTGCGGGGCAGTAGGGTGCCGCCCATCGATGGCCCTGCCGACCGGATCCCGCTCCCGATGATATTTCGCCGAAAGGAACTCCAGCGTGCGGTCATCCTCGAAACCGTCCTTTTCCTCGGAGGCTGCCTTCTTGTGACGCTGACCTTCTGCCTGTTCTGTCAGCTAGCCGGAAGCCTGATTTGGCGGCTGAAGCTGAAGTATCACTATGTCGAGGGACGCACGCGGGTAGAAAAGGCCGAGGTGGTCCATCAAGAGGGCCTATACAATGTCCGAGTCACGCACCGGCTGGAGAACGCCAGCGAGCAACACCAAACCTCGGAATTCACGGAGGAGGAGGCGCCGTCTGCCCCGAACGCCGCGGAAGCTGAACTGCTGCGCGACCGCTATCAAGTGGGACAGCTCTATCCCTGTTGGTATCTGCCCGGCCAGCCCGACTACAACAACGTGCTCTTGCGCGAGGGGCTGGACGTGTCGTGGCCGCTCCGGCGGGCGTGGTTTCCGCTCCTCATGGGCGTTCCCGCCTGGTTTGCGTGCCGCTGGTCGTGGCGGCGGTGGAAGGCGCGGGGGTGGGCGAAGGACACTCCGGCATAGTCGAACCGTGGCAGTGGACGATGCGCAGCCTTTCCGCTAGTAAAAGCGAGCACTGGAGCCGGCTTCGTTTCACCGCCGATCTTCAAAGCCCCCCACATGAGCCAACTTGCGACTGCTGCTGCTCCTCCGTTTTCCGTGCCCCGGCGCCCAAGGCTGTGGTGCGCCCGGCTGGCCGCGGTCCTTTTTTGCGTGGCGATGGGATTGTCCCCCGCGGACGCGGAGAATGGACGGCTCACGGTCACCTGGCTGGAAATGCCTGTGCATGGGCTGGCCGTGGTCATGGAGACGCCGTCGGGCAAGACCTACCTGATCGACACCGGCGGCGTGCAACAAAAAGGCGACACCGATTACACGGCCGGCCGCGACACCATCGCGCCGTTTCTCACTGGCCGCGGGTGCAAGGAGATCGCCGGGATTTCCATCAGTCATCCCCACCTGGATCATTACGGTGGGGCGAGCTGGCTGCTGAACAACTGGAAGGTCGGCACGTTCATCGACAACGGTTACGAAGGGCGCGGCCAGAGCCCGAGTTACACGCAGCTCCGCCGCATGGCTGCACAGCGGGGCGCGACCTATCGCGTGGTGCACGGCGGCGACACGCTCGACTGGGATCCGGCGCTTTCCGTGGAGGTGCTGTCGCCTCCGGCGGAATTCCTCAGCATGAACGACGACCCGGCGAAAGTTTCCGAGCACGGCCTGCTCAATTCCAACTCGATCGTGCTGCGCGTGCAGCATGGGAAGAACATCTTTCTCTTTCCCGGCGACAGCTATGGCGGCGCCTTCGAGCGGTATTTGCTGGCCAGCGTCGCGCCGGAAAAACTCGCGGCCACGGTGCTCACGGCGCCGCATCACGGCTTCAATCCCGGCGTTCAATTTCCGAAGATGACGCATCCGCAATTCGTCGTCACCTCGTGTCTCGCGGACTATCCGGGCAATGCGAACACGCCGAATCCGCGCTCTCCCGGTGAACGGGCCACCAAGGTCTTCGGGGACATGGGAGCGAAGGTCTACGTCACGGCGTGGCATGGCAATGTGCAGGCGGTTTCCGACGGTGAGACGGTGAAGATGAGCAGCCAGCGCGAAGCGGCGGCCACGCCTCCACCGGTCCCATGAGTGGGATCGTCGGCCATTCGTTCTACGCGGTGCTTGGGCTGAAGGCGGCGGTGGAGCGCCAGTTGCCGCTGGCCGCGGTCGCCCACCGGCATTTTGCCAGCTACGTCGCGGGCGCTTATCTCGGGAGCGACATTCAGGTGATGCCGGAGGCCGTCTGTCTCGATACCGGGCGCGAGGTGGGATTCGGGACGGTGCCGCTGGAAAAGAGCCCGCTCACCGGGGGACCGGTGCGGCAGTTTCGGCTGGTCACGCCGGAGGGGCCGCTCACGGCCTATCAACTGCATGAGCGGTTCTACGGGCGCTCGCACCTGGTCTTTGGCTGGAAGAAAGGCGACGCCGGGCTGCGTGTGCCGTGGGACCATTTGCCCGACTACTTTGCGGCGGCGATCGAGGATGCCTTCGCGCTCTTCGGTCCCGGCGAACGTCCGCTGGCCTATGCTCTCGGATGGATCGTGCATGTGGTGAGCGACAGCCTCATCAAGTCCATCCAGCCGGGCGTGGATTTGCAACTGCTCGATGGCACGTACACCGCGCGCAATCGGCCGGTGCAGGATCTCGTGACGTTTCACGAACTGGGAGTGAAGGAGTTTCATCTGCGCTGGGCGGCGCTCTTCGAGGATCTCGCGGACACGCCCGTCGAGCCGCTGCAACTCCACTACATGCGGGCCACGGCGCCACGGGGAGAACTGGCGCGCCTTTTTCCCGATGGCTGGCAGCCCGGGGCCGAGCCCACGCTGCGCGCCGTGCTGGCGGAGAATCGCCGCTACGTGCGCCAGCATGCCCGCGACGTCCTCGCCAGCCTGCAACTGCACGACACGCCGGCCGGGCCCGAGTGCACGCCCGAGCTGCGCGAAATCACCGGCCTCACTTATGCCGAAATGCTCGACGCCGCGCGGGCGGCGAATTTCCGCCACGCGCTTTGGCAGATGGGCGAACAGATCGCCGAAATGTTCGCCGCAGTCGCCCATCGCTGCGCGCCGCTGGCCGGACTACCCGTGAACGAAGGACCGGCGTGGAGCGAGATCAGCCAACGATGGAAGGGGTAGCGAGGTGGGACGGGGACAACCGCGGAAGAGCGAATAGCCGCCGGCTGCCCGGTGTCCGCTCCCTTTTATCTCTCCTTCTTGTCCTGCCACATTTTGATGATGAGCCAGCGGCCGTCGATTTTCTGCAAACCCAGCGTATCGGTCACGGTGCCCCACTTCGGCGCCGAGGTGGTGGAGCGGCGTTTGCTGGCGTGGCCGTCGAGGCTGATCGCGCTCCATTCGTAGGTGAAGGTGACGTGCGCCGACACCGCGTCGGGAGTTTCAATATTCACGCCGCGCAGATTGCGGACCTGATAATTGGACCAGTGCGTCATGAACATCTCGCGGCTGCGATGAATGTATTCCCGCGTCTTTTGGCCTTCATTGAAGTAGCCGACCCGCGGTGCGCAGAGGCTGACATAGTCGTTGGCATTCCCGGTCTCCAAGGCGTGGGTGTAACCATTGACGACGCCCATGATGGCGGCCGTCTCCGGAGAATTGGCGGAGATAGCCGGAGGGGTTGGTGTTGGGGTGGGCGTCGCCCCAATGACCGCTTTCGGCACTGGCGCCGGGGTCGAAGGTGCTGGCTTCCGGACCAGCTCGATCAGCGGCGGTTGGGTGGTGCCGTCCTCCCTCACGTCCACGATGAATTCCGCGGTCTCGTATCCCTCCCGTTCGACCTTGAGCCGCCAGTTGCCGACGCCGACGTTTTCCAATTGCAGCGGGCTTTTGCCTTTGCCGTCGCCGTTCAAGAATACATCCGCGCCGGAGGGCATGGTGTTAACGATGATGGGCGTCGTCTTCGGGGGATCTGCCTTGGCGACTTCCGGCACGGGCGTGGCGGGTGGGGGCGTGGCGGCTGATGGTGCCGGGGTGGTGGCCTGTGTGGAAGTCGTCACGACGCTGGCGGTCGCGGCAGTGGGACCGCTTCGATGATCGGCGGGCTTGTTGATCATCCAGACGACGAGCCCCACGACGATCAGCGCCGCCGCAGCCAGGGCCAGACGGGCGTTTTTCTGGAAATCGCGAATGGTGGGCGGCGCTGATTCCAGAGGAGGTTGAGGCGTTCCGGCCGCGCCGGGGCACGAACCTTTCTCGATCCACTCGGCGATCACTTTGGCGCTGGCGGGGCGATCGGACGGAGACTTGGCCAGGCAACTGGAGACGATGTCTTCCCAGACTTGGGGAATGGGTGGTCCTTCGCGTCCCAGTTCCTTGCGGCGCTGGGTCATGGAGGGCACTTGCGCCGTATGAATCTGGGCGGCGACATTGCCGCGAAAGAAAGGCGGCCGGGAGGTGAGCAACTCGTAGATGACGGCGCCGAACGAATAGATGTCGTCACTTTCACGGGGCAGATCGCCGAGCGCCTGCTGCGGGCTCATGTAGGGGAGCGTGCCGGAAACAATCTGGGTGCGGGTCACGCGGCTCATGGAATCGGCAATCACGCTGGCGATCCCAAAGTCGGTGATCTTCAGCCGGCCATCGGTGCCGATCATCAGGTTGCTCGGTTTCAGGTCGCGATGGACGATGCCGGCGATGCTGTGCGCGTAGTAAAGGGCCTCGGCCAGTTGCAGCATCCACGTGCGGATATCCTCGACATCGAAGCAGTGCCGCTCGCGCTTGTAGCGCAATTGGGAAAGGGTCTCGCCCTCGACATACTCCATCGAGATCGCGGCCGCGGAGTCGTCCTGTTCGAAATCGTAAATCCGCATGATGTGCGGATGCGTGATTTTTCGACTGACCAGCGTTTCGTGGCGCAGCTCCTGGAGGGCCTCGGGCTCGCGGACGAGTTCATCGGCGAGGAACTTCAAGGCGACGAAACAAAACAGCCGCATGTCCTGCGCGAGCCAGACCACGCCGCGACCGCCGCGGCCGAGTTCCTGCCGGATCAAGTAACGGTTGAAGAGACGCTGCTCCGGCGAGAAAGCCCGAAATGTCCCCGTAGTCGCGCGCGGCTCTTCCGTTGGTGGGTTGATGGCGTCGTCCATCGCGCTCGCGCTTGTAGAGAGGTCGGGCGATTTTTGCAAGTCGCTATTCCCGGCGGCGTCCCTCCTCCAATGAACAAAAGTGTCGCATTCTGAAGGGATTGACGTAGGTGTCCCGCAAGATCGTGACGAACCGTTTCGCCAGACATAGCAACAATCCTTGGCCGGTGGTTATGATCTCTGCCGCCCTGGCGTTCCCCGCGCTCCTCTTCGGCGAGAGCGCGCCGGTCGGGCCGACGGTCGTCACTGCCGGGAATCCCGGTGCGAAAAGCGGCGAGACTTCTTTTCCGATCAACCAGCCGGCGCCGAATAGCGGGACGCCGGTGGCCTTGAAGAGCAGCCCGAATACGCTGATCGTGGACGCCGTCGGGGGCATGCCGGACGGAGGGACGTATCGCGCGAACCTCACGGCGATGTCGGCCCTGCGCAGCGCCGTGCAGTCGGCGAACTCGGAATTGGTGATCACTCCCACCCGGGCGACTCCGAGCTTCTGTCCCGGGGCGACTTACCTCGTCTTTCTATCCGTCCTCGAGCAACTCCATCGGCAGGGCAAGATCGCGCTGGATGAGGAAACTTTGCGGGCGCTGCTGGTGCAGGAACATCAGGCCGATGGCTCTGGGGTCTGGGGGCGCTGGAATGCCAATGGTCCCGGGACGGCGCGCCTGTTTTTTGAAACCGGCCTGGGGCGCAATTTCACTTCATTCGAGGAAGCCCGCGCCGGTGATTTCATGAAGATCTTCTGGAATGAAGAAATCGGGCTGAAGGAGGCCGGTCATTCGGTGGTCTTTCTGGGCAGGATTAGCAAGCCGGACGGGGAGTTTGTGCGTTACTGGTCGTCGAATCAGCCCAACGGATTTGGCATTGCCGAGATTCCCATGCAGCGCATCCGGCGGGTGCTCTTTTCGCGGCTGGAGCATCCGGAGCAAATCCGCAACGTGTTGACGATCCCGGCCCGCGACACCTATCTCGCGGCGATGCTGAAGCGGCCGAGCAGCGGAGAAGAGATGGCCAGGATGGTGGGTTCGGGCGAAAGCCAGGTCATCCGCATTGCGGCCGCGCCGAAAGTGGTGCCGGCCCCGGACAAGCGGCCAACCGTCCCGGACCAGCCGCCCGTGGCACCGAAGGCAACCGTGGCTCCAGGTGTCGCCACCGCTTCCACTCCGACGCCCACGCCGGCCAAGCAACCGTGGTACAAGCGTGTGTTTGGCGGGAAGAGCCCGAGTCAGTAATGACGCTTTAAGGCAGGCCAAAGGCCTGAAACAAGCCAGCCCAGGGCAGAGCGAGCTCTGGGTAGCACAGCACACGAACGGCGAGCCCTGAAAGGGCGGAACAAAAAACGCCTGGTGGCCGGCCGATCAAGCCATTGCGACGCCCACGTTGGGGCTTTGCGTTTTTCGATGCGAGACCCAGGGCGACGCTCGTGCCTCGCTTTGCCCTGGGCTGGCTTGTGGCCGGGCCTTTGGCCCTACACCCGCGGGCCACGCCATCCCTTCGACTTGTTTT
>NZ_JBDUCX010000151.1:0-15980 GCF_040003245.1 Chthoniobacter sp. | reverse complement strand
CGAATGCGAAATCTTCGCCCAAACCTACCGCCGCTTCGGCCTCGAAACCGTCCGCAATCCCGTCGTCGAAGTCGAAGCCCGCGTCACACCGTTCGACAACGGCACCGGCTGCACGCTGGACGTGCTCCGAGTCGGGAAGCCGCGAATCAACTCGGGAGCTGCACGATGATGGTCGTCTCCTTAGCTTGATCAAGATAACGGTCCACGCCGCCGGTAAGATATACGACTGTCCGAGCTTTGGGATTTTTGGCGTCTGGTAGAAAATACATACGCCGGTCATGGAAGTCGGGTCTGCGCTGACCAAAGGTCGTGACCCAACGCGCGGTCACTTTACAGCCATGCGGCTGACAAAGCTTTTCAAGCGCGGCGAGCCGCTGCCGTCCGGGGGGGGCGACATCACGCGTCTTTAACTCCAATTCCGTGGGCCAAGCGATCCAGAGTTTACCCAGCGCTTCTAAGAACTGACCAAGGCTAGTAGCGTTAAAGTCGTTCTCCATCGCATACGGGTCTTCAATTGAGAGACGGCCAAATGCTTTTGTTTTGCAGAATGCAAAATCGCGGACCACGTCGCGGCGCTGTCCCGGAGTGTAGTCCGTAATCTGCACGGACGCTTTCGCGGCTGACGTGGGCACTTTCAGGGCGACGCCTTTCCAGCCTTGGCGGAGTTCTGCAAGCTGCTCCGCAACGAGGCCGGGACCTTTCCATAGCGGTGCAGCGAGCGGCTGGTTAAAAAACCCCGCATTTAGTGCGGAAGGCGCGAACCAAGAGCTTGCACTCGGTTTTCCGGCGTCAAGCAGCACCCGCGGCCACGCGCGCGCATCGAAGTTGCGCGGGAGTTGCCAAAGCTTCAGCCGTCCGCCGGCGATGCCCAATTCCAGCACGCGCGCGAGGTAAATGCTGACGGGATGGTCGAGTCCAAACTCGGGCGGTGTAAGCAACGCAACTTCCAGTTCCCGGTCCGGCCGGGCCGTGAGCCAGTTGATGAGATGATTGGCGAAAATCACGGCGGGTTCGCTGGCGAGGCCCCCCTCGTGTGGCACGTCATTCTGAAGCGCGAAAAGTTGCGGCGCGCAAACGAGAGCGCGTGTGGCGTCGGTTAGCGCAGAGACGAGAAGCGGCGTCGGTTGTGCTGACTTCACAGGTGCCGCGCCATAGCGGGCATACGGGTTGGCTTCCGTTTCAATGCCGAGCAACTCCTCAAGCCACGCGAGCACAGGCCGGCGACTCAATTTCTCCCAAAGAATCTGATTGTCATAATCCTGTAGGCAAGCACGGCAGGAGTGTGTGCATCCCGCGGGGCAACGCAGCACGCCCAGCGCGCCAGTGAGTAGCGCACGCAACGAATGCTGGCGAAACAGCATCTGGCAATAACCCGCTCCTCCGGCCACGGTGTCGTAGAGGATCACTTCCGGGTAGCCAAAGAGTCGTGTGCGGACGCTCTCCGCCAGCTCCCGCGTCTCGATGCCCAGCCGTTCGGCGCCCGCTCGGCGGAGTGCTTCGGCGAGCGTGCGGGTGAAATTCTCCAGCCATTCATCGAGTTGCGCCAAGTCGAGATCAGCGGGTGTGGGGATCGCGCGATCGAGTCGAATTTGCAGCACGTCGGTGCGGAATTCGTGCGCGAGGTCTTCGCGCTCGTGCATCCAGTGCGGCGTGCATGGCATACCGTAAGGCGTCTTATGGCTCTGCTGCTTCAACTTCACCGCTTCCCCAGGACTTCGTAGGAGCTGGGCAAAGCCACATGAGCATCGCTGGAAACCGAAGCCGCGGCCCTTATTCACCACGAACATGCGGCCGTGTTTTGCGTCCTGGCACGCCCAACTCGTCTGCGGGACATCGGTAGGACTTTCACCAAACGCCTTTTCGTCCGCTGCACTGAGGAGCCGGGCGTCTTGTGCTGGCGGAGGTCGCAGCCGCGTGAGGCCGGGATCGCGGCCATTAGGCTCGGTCGATGAGGTGACGAAACTGCGGGGCTCGATGAAAGCGCGCACCGCGCTCGGATTCGCGGGTTGCGAGCACTTCTCGCAGGTCGGCTCGAAATCGATCCGCTCCTCCGCCACTTCGACGTGGCGGCAATGCGCGCACTCACGATAGCAGCGCGTCTTCATGAACTCCTTCGGATACTGGCCGATGCCGTAGGAGGTCCAGATGCGACCGTTCGCAATGACCTGCGCACCGGGAGCGTATTCGCTGATGCCAAGACGGGCATCGCGCACGAGCTGGATGTCCTGCTCCCAAGCGGCGGTGCCGCGTTGTTGGCCTTGCAGGACTTCGAGTTGCACGCTGTTCACGGGGAAGCTGTAGGTCGGCAGAAACCCGAGTCGGGGAAATTGATTGATGATGAGCTGTTCCTGCCACTTCGTCACCTGCCTCAACCAAAACGCATTTTGTGCTCCTTGCTGCACGTTGCCGGCAGTCTCGAGAAATCGCGCGTGATAGTAACTCCAACGCTCGCCATACCAGCTCGCGCATTCGTGCAAATGGCGAAGGAAATCTGCGGTCAGCCCCTCCGCGGTGGTCTGAAGTTCCGCCGCTAGGCCGTCGCCGAGCGCGAGAGCTTCGGCGAGCCGTTCTCGTCCACCTTCTCCCGCCAAATACTGTTCCACTTCTGCTGAAAATACGTCTTCCCGCTCCTTGCTGAATTCCGCGCCGAAAAAGTCCCCGAGTGACGGTGAACCGCCGCTCGGCGCGACTTGACGGTGCTGGAACAAGCCGCCGAGGAGCACGGAAAACTGATGCCGGCGCAAGAGGCGCTCATTACCGAGGTGGACGAATGGCGTGCGCGGGTCGCGGGCGAGGTAGCTAGCGGCATCGTGAAAGACGGATTGATCGAAGTTGCGGTTTCGAGCGACCGTGACGCTCACGGGAGCAGCCTGCGCACGACGGCCAGCGCGTCCTGTGCGCTGTTGGTAATTCTGGATGCCGGGCGGGACGTTGCGGCAGACGACCGCTTCGAGCTCGCCGATATCGACGCCGAGTTCCATCGTCGTAGAGCAGCTAAGGACGCTAACCATTCCATCCTTAAAGGCCCTCTCCAGCTCTTCGCGAATGCGGTTGTTGATCGCGGCTGTATGTTCGCGCACCACGGTGCCCGCATAACGCTGACGAAGGTAGCGGCGAAAGTAGTGATCATGCTCCATCTCTCGTTGGCGCTCCGTATCGTCCACCGCCCCAAGCGTTCCTGAGCAGCGAAAGGTGGTGCATTTTCCGAGCACGTTGATGAACTGCCGCAGCCCGCATTTTGGACAGCGAAAGAGCGGCAATTTTCGACCGTCGGCGAAAACGAGTTGCTTCACATCAACGACAAAACCCGCGTCGTCCTGAATGAAGAGCTGCGCCCTCACCAAAGCCTCAAATGCCGAACGCAGAACTGCGCGCGCATCCGGAACTCCGAGTTGTTTTTCGAGAAAGTGCGACCGCCGGTTTGGATAAACGCGACCTCCGTCACCGACCGAAGGCAACCAACTGAAACGCGCCTGCTGCCCGGCTCCCTCTAACACGACGCGCAGAGCACGCGATGCGAAGTTTTCGCCCCAGACAAACGCGTCTTCGAGGCTCACGTTCGCTGGCTTCGAAATACAACGAGCGCGCCGCACGGTCTCGACTAGCGCTTCGAGGATCGCGACGGCGTGCGGCTTTAGCGCGTCCGGTAGCGCGGGCGTGAATGCGTGCGCCGCCTGCTGCATTCGATCCGTGTCGCAGCTTACGCGCACCAATCCGAGCGCTTCGAGCGAAGTCCGGCGACCTGTGGGCAGACAAAATTCGGCGGCGCATCGTCCTCGCAAATAATCGGTGAACTCTTCGGCGTTTCCAAATAACTCGCCCGCTCTGTCAATGAAGCTTCGGTTCGCACCCAATAAGTCGCTGACATTTGTCGCCAGCGTCCCAAGCCGCGAACGTGCGCCATTTTCCTCGAACGTTCTGAGGATCGCCCAGCGCAATAATAGATCCTGCGTGGTCCGCTGGAGATACGGTGCGAAGAATGCCGCGTCCTGGCGATTGTCTGAAAACACAAGTAGCCGACGCCCGCGTCCCGGAGTGTTCCAGGCGTCGGAACGTTCGGGCAGGCTTTGATACAAGGTATCCGAAACGACCGCCGAAAGAGCCATGTCGCCGGGATGAAAGGCGGTCACGATTTCCGCATCCGTGCCCGCCGTGCCGCCGCATGCCGGGCACTTGCGAAGGAAGCGCCCGGAGTCGTCCCCGTCCTTTTTCAATTCTACCAGCCGTACCTTCACACGATCCCCGGACAGCGGATGGATCTGGCCGGTCTGCGGGTTCAACTCCCATTCGTTCTCAGGCGATTCGGTGGCCTCCGCGGAGTCATCTCCTTCGTCGTCGAATCGCTCCGGTGGCTCGCCCAGCCAAAAGATCTGGCGCGTCGTGTTCTGCCCTCGCAGCGGACGCGGACGCAGAACATCGGCATCTTGAAAGCCTTCGCCAAATGGCTGACCGCATTTTCGGCAGACCAGCAAACGATAGTAGTTGTGCGCATCGACGAGGTATTGGCTACCAAGCCGCGCGTCTGAAAAACCTTCAGGCGAATTCGCCAACCGCATGGTCACATTCTCAATACCGTTGGCAAAGAAATGGTAGCGCGCGGGCAGTAGTGAAAACTCTTCCGGTTGAAATCGAGCGCGGATTCCTACGGCGATAAGACCGGCGAGCGCTGCTTCGCCCGCATCTCCGCTGCCAAAGAGCTGTTGAGCGAGGCTAGGAAAGTGTCGCGCGCCGGGCTTTGCGAGTTCGACCGAGGCTTGCCGCATCTCAGCGCTCGATGCGAAGCGAAGAGCCAGCTCCGCCGGCAGATCGGCACCTGCCTCCAATATAAGCGCTTGTTTCTGCTTCGCTGGAATGTCCACGCCCGCGACTGCCGCATTCCAGCTTGCCAGCACTTCGGCGTCGCCGACACCCGGCTCATTCAGGGCGTTGCCCAGCCCGGCCCATGCGGCGGGCGGCAGCTTAAATAGATCGGAAGCCGACGCTCGCAGCAAAGTGTGCTGCTCGCGCTCACCGCGAATAACGCGGCTGAATTTCGTGCCGAAAAGATCGCTCGCGAAACGAACGATCTCGTCCTCCGCTTTTTCGCCCCGGGCGAGACTGGCGCTCGTCCCGATACAGCGCACCTGCTCCGCAGAAACGCCGAGCCGCCGCCGCAGTTTGCGCAGCAGCAATGCCACCTCGCTCGCCTGCGCACCGGCATACGTGTGAACTTCGTCGAGCACGAGAAATCGTAGCTTCGCTCCCCGAAAGAGCGCGGCATTCCGAGGGAAGAGGAGCAGGTGCTCCAGCATCGCGTAGTTCGTGATGAGGATGTGGGGCGGCCGCGCGAGCATCTCCTGTCGTGTGAGCAGCCATTCCTCGGGAACACTCTTCCAGCCGAGCTTTTCCCGGAAGAACGGATCGCCGTTGAGAATTTCCTGCTCCGCATTGACGCGAGGCTGATCGTCGCGGGTCAGACCGGTAAAGCGCCCCACGCGGATGCCCGCACCGGCTAATTGGTGAGCAAAGAGCGGGACGATGCGCTTGTAGAGCTGATCGTTCGCGAGAGCGTTGAGCGGATAGACGAGGAGCGCCCGCACCCCTGGCTCGCGCCGTTGGGACTCAGCCTCCTTCAGCAGTGTGTCGAGCAGTGGATAAAGGAAGCATTCGGTCTTGCCGCTGCCCGTTCCGGTGGCGACGACCACGTTCTCCTGCTTTGCGATAATCGCTCGCAAGGCATCCTCCTGGTGTTGGTGCAATGGCCGCTGAAACTCGCGTTCTGGCAGACGCGCGAAGTCCCGATGGAGCAACGGCGTTGCGCCCGCGGTAAGTGTGGCAAGCGACTCGCCTTTCACGAAATCGGGTAGCGCCTCCACGTAAGGCCCCTTCACTAGAAGTTCTTGTTTTTCGAGCGCTTGAAAGAGTTGCTCCCGCAGACGCGGGTAGTTGCGGCTCACCGGCAATGCGGAGCGCAGGTAACGGCGAAGGGTTGCTTCGATTTCGCGTCCGAGCAGGACAGGATTTTGTTCAGGCATGGGTAGAGTGGGTGCGGAATATAAGTTCCCAAAAGAAGAGGTGGAAACCGACCAGCGCGGGTGCCAAATCCAGCAGCGCAGAGATCGCCTCTCTCGTTCGATCCGGATCTCCTGCCCGCTCATCGAGCCAAATGAGAGCCGAGGAAAAATCCAATCGCCCAGCCGCGGAAGCTCGTGCCGCAAGCGCGAAGAGGGAGGCAAATTTCGTCGCCGCTGGGATTAGATCGGCGTCAGCACGAACATCCAGCCACGGCGAATGCCAAGCCTCCGCCGGCAAGCCCCCGACCTTGGCTTGCAGCCACATTCGGAACGCTCCTGCCGTTTGGAGCAGGCCGTTGACGGCGCCCATTCGAGGATTGTTCGCGACCGCCTCATAGGCCGCAGCGAGCTGTTCCACCGACCAGCGCGCATGTGTGCGGCTCAGCCCGGGCATGTGCGAAGCCCAATCGGCATCGCGAAGATCAGCGTTCAAAGAGCCAATCGTCTGCCGCCAAAAACGGTCGAAGTCGAACCGATGAAATTCGGCTCCCAAAGCAACGTCTGCCGTTCCGGCGGCCAGTTCCCCGAAGTTGGAAAAACCGGCCAGGGCGTCAAAATCTAAATCCACCTGTCCGGTCACTACGCTGCCCACTACCGTTTCACTGGCGACGAGGCGTCCGCAAAGAATGAGCGATTGGATCAGCGGCTCGTCGCCGATGAGCTGTTGGTAACGATTCGCTGGGAGTGCAAGTAAACTGGGCACATCGACAAAAAACCGACGCCCCCGTGCCGCACTCGCGAGATTAAGCAGCCGCAACGCGGGTGCCTCGTCATCCCGGTGAATCACCGTGCTCATTCGTCGGCAGAGCCAAGAGCTGAGTGAGTCCACCCACTCAAAATATTTCGTGACTGCCGAGTGATAATTGTGCTGACGCCATTGCAGCAATTCGCTGAGCAAGCCGAGAGCTTCGTCCGGTGCCATTTCCGCACCATCTTCTACCAGCCGTCCGACGTTGATGTGAGGAGAAATGTTGCTCCAGAGCGCGCGAGCGCGAAAGCCTTCGGGAGGGGTGGTTGGCGCCCCTTCGACGCGCAGAAGTAGACGTTCTCCCACAGCCGTGCTGAGCGGCTGCCACTCCGCATCCTGCGCGCGACGCAGCTCCAACTCGCAGACCCAAATCCCTTCCGGCCAACCGCTGCGAGGAACGCTCCAACCCAGCCGAACTCCATTCGAGACCACGCCGCATTCAAGCGTCAGCGACGGAAGCCCATCGGCAACGAGTGTCGCGGTGTTTTCGAGAGCGACCGGAACCGAATCGGTTTGAGTCGTTCGACAGCTCAGTAGCTCTTGAAACTGGACGCGAGCGCTCTCTACCGGCTCCCCGAGAACAATGTTCAGACGTCTGGTTTCAGCGGACGGTGCGTTGGTAGCTGCCATAACGGACAGCGGCTTTGAGAAGCGGGCGAGTGGGCTTTCCAAGCCGCGGTGGCGGAGCGTGAGTGTGCCGCCTTGCGGATAAAGCAGAGCAAGATGGGCGAGGCTGATATCGACGAACGGACGGCCGTCCTCGCCTCCGAACATCTGGAATACAACGTCATTCACTCGGACTTCCGCGAAATCTGTACCCGTGCGCCAAATGCGCAGCCATTGCGTAGAATCCGAGCCGGCGGAGAAGGTCGTTCCAAATGTTTCAGCGCGCGGCTGAATGGAGGCCCCAGCTTTGCGCGTGAAGGACTCAAGGAAGGTTCCAGGACGGCACCAACGGAAGGTCTGGGTTCGGCCGCTAAGTTGGAAAACCAGCCGGTGAGCGCGATGCTGATCGGTGGCGTGGGAAAGCTTCGGAGCGGCGAGTTTGAATCCGAGACACTCGTCCGCCACGAGGTTTTCTGGCCAGGCATCCGTGACGAATCGGTCTGCGTCGGCCGACTTTAGACCTATCCAGATGAGAAAAGTCTGCCCCAACTGTGGACGGGCACGCCGATTCAGCGTGAGCGTGATCTCGTGTAAGCCGGGCCGCAGGCTCGCCAGCGGATTGACCTCCAAGGCTCGGCATGCGGTGAGAGGTCCAGCGGTATTGTCGGGGTCAGGCGCGAGGAGGACTTCTACGGTCTTACCGTCCGCCGCGACAGATAACGTCCAGTCATTACCATTTGGATCTGGGAGCCAAATAGTCGGGGGTTCGTTCCATCCGTAGTGCAATACCTCTCCGTCATCGCTCACCGCCCGACGTCCGGCTGGAATGAAGCATGGGGCCGCATCGGCTCCGATTTCGCAAATCGCGGCACCGCGGTCATCACGCAGCGTGATCGGGGAGCCCGGTTTGAGAGAGATCAGCGATATGGCTCGCACACCATCAGCCCACACAATGCGTTCGATCGCGTCCGGAAAGTCGTGTGTGGCGCGGTGCAAAACCCAGTAGCTGCCGGCGCGAACCGCGATCGGGCCGTCGCCGGACACGCGCGGTGGCAATCGTGTGCCTGAATCAAACAGCAGACACGGCGGACGGCGTCCTTCCAAGCGTAGCGCGAACGCTCGTGAAAGAGTTTGCCCGTCGCGCAAGCCCTGCAACTCGACGCTCACGCTCTCCTCATCTCCGAGCGGCTGAATGAATTCGTCGAATGAAGCGATTGCTCGACGCTATCCGCTTCGTGATTGACCGGGGAAACAACTGTCAACGTCGCGCCGAGCATCTCGAGCAACTCGAACACCCGCACCTCGCGAAAGTAATCGAGGAAGATGTCGGTGGAAGCGGCGCGGCAATCGACGACGACAAGGCTGCTCGTCTCCAAACTGGCGAAGAGCAGGTCGATCTCCTGCACCTTGTCGATGTTGATGAATTCGGCTTCGCGATGAAAGCGCTTGAGCGTCGAGTTCTCGTTGTCGGTGTCGATCGCGCGATGCTCGATCTGCTGGTCTTTGAGGTATTGGACAAAGTTGGTCGCGAAGAAGCTCTTCCCGACGCCGCCTTTGCCGTTGACGATGATGTTGAGTTGTTTGGGCATAGTATTCGTTAGACGTTTTTTGGATCGGCAATTCGCGGCCCGCGTCCGCGAGAACTGGCTTCCGGCTCGGGTGATTTTGTTTCCTCGCGGCGGCGGTTCAAAAGCTTGGTGACCGCGGACGATGGCGGGGGAGCCTTGCTCGGCGGGGTGGGGCGTGGAGCATCAGGCCGCTGAGCATTCCTTGCCGCAGCCACGGCGAGTTCGCGGCAGAACCGGGCGATAGTGTTGTGCGAGACCGTGACGCCAAGTTGCTTCAGGAGTTCGGCAATGGTGCGGGACGAAGCGTTCTTTTCGCGAAGGCGGATGATCCCTTGCTTGAAAGGAAGCAGCACTTGGAAGCGTCGTTCGGCTGGCCCCTCGAAGGATTGAACCTTCGCATCGAAGAGTTCGGTGAGCTGTTGCAGGTCGCTGCTCATGGGACAAATGAGTGACGTGCGTTGATACAGCCTTGAGATAAGGGGCGCACAGCGGAAGCGACACGCCGGTGACGCTGCGGAGACGCGCCCGCGCCAGTCGGATACAAAATCTGGTGAAGCTCGGCTACCTCGGCCGCGCCAGCTTTGATACAGTCTGTGACACGCCGATTACAGCCGGCGCGCAGCGACGGATTCACGGACGAGTTGCGCGAGATACTGGCGTGCGACATCGCGGTGACAGAACTGCCTAGCGTCTAGCTAGGGGTAGGGCGTCCCTTTTTCTCTGAGCTGCTTTCATGTGCTTATGAAAGCTCAACCGCGAAGAGAAGAAGCTCCGAAACGGGAGCCTGTTTTTGGGTGGTTCCGTTAGAGAGTTCCCGTTTCCGTGCTTTCCCCGAAGACCCAATACAACCTAAAGAATGCGAAGGAATACTTCGAGGAGCACCTTTGCGTGGGCGATTATTACAGCGAAGGAAAGCAAGTGGCCGGGCAGTGGATCGGCAAGGGTGCGGAAATGCTCGGGCTTCGTGGACGTGTGGAGCGCGATGAGTTTCTGAGGCTCTGCGAAAATCTTCACCCGGAAACCGGAGAACTGCTGACGCAACGACGAAAAACGACGCGGTGGACTTTCGATGAAAAGGGTGCCGACCGGGAAGCAGCCAATCGTCGGGTATTCTACGACTTCACGATCTCGCCGCCCAAGGATGTCTCCATTCTCGCGTTGGTCGGTGCAGACGAGCGGATCGCAGGTGCCCATGATCGCGCCATCCGAGCGGCAGTTGTCGAACTCGAACACTTCGCGGCGACTCGTGTTCGGAGTGCCGGCAGCTTCAAAGATCGGCGCACCGGCAATTTTATTGGCGCAGTTTTCCGCCACGAGACTTCACGCGCCCTCGATCCGCATCTGCACAGCCACTGCATCCTCTTCAACGCAACCCATGACGCGACGGAGCAACGTTGGAAGGCTTTGCAAAATTACCAGATGCTCTCCGCTCAGAAGTTCGTCGAGAACGTCTATTACCACGAGCTCGCCCGCGAACTCGGGCGGTTCGGCTACGTGATCGCTAATCAGGCGCGTGGAGATTTCATCGTTCAGGGTGTACCGGATGAGGTGCGCGCGAAGTTCTCGAAACGGCACATTGAGATTGATGAAAAGACCAACGAACTTTTGACGAAGGCACCCGACAAGGCAGCCGGGAACGTCGCTGAAATCCGCGAGAACATTGCTCACAACGAGCGCGCTCGAAAGATGCGCGACGTTGACGCTTCCACGCTCAGGGAGCTTTGGAGCGGCCAGTTGTCGGAAGCCGAAAAGCAGGCGCTGACGACAGGTGTCAGCATCGCACGGGAAACTCCGCTGGTTGTGGGGCAGGCGAGTGCCGCGGAGTCGCTGGGCTGGGCGGAAGAGCATCTCTTCGACCGTAGATCAGTCGTGCGGGAACACGAGTTATGGAGGCATGCGCTGGAACACGCACGCGGTTGCGATCTCGACGTTGCGAGGTTGAAGGACACCACCGCTGCCCGTGACTACATCCGGGACCGCGACGAACCCGAGAAGGTGACGACGCGCGAGACGCTGGGGCGCGAGTGGGACGTGCTGAATCGTGCGCGCGATGGAATCGGCAGGTGCGAGCCGTTCAATGCCGCACATCGCATCGGCAACGAAGCGCTCGACTCGGACCAGCGTCAGGCGGTGGAGCAGATTCTAAACTCTCGCGATTTCATGACGCTGTTTCGTGGTGGGGCCGGCACGGGCAAGAGCTTTGCGTTGCGCGAGGTGCGGGATGGATTGGTGGAGGCAGGCCATCACGTCTGCGTTATCGCTCCGCAACGCCAGCAGGTCATCGACTTGGAAGCGGATGGATTTGCGAATGCTCAGACCGTGAGCGAATTCCTCACGCGACGGGAAATGGCGCCGGGTGCTGTCGTGATCCTGGATGAAGCCGGGCAGCTCGGAGGCAAGCAGATGCAGGCGTTGCTGTCGCATGTGCAGGCGATGAACGGGCGTCTCATTGCGTCGGGTGACACGCGGCAACACGGAGCCGTCGAGGCTTCGGATGCGCTGCGAGCGATCGAGAAGTATTCGGGGCTTCGGCCTGCCGAGCTGCACGAAATCCGCCGACAAGATCCGCGGCGCGCCAACACGCGGAGCGAGCGCGAGTTCATCGAAGAATACCGACGCGCCGTGAAAGTGGCGGCGGCGGGCGACATCCAGGGAGCTTTTGACAGGCTCAGCGCGAACGGCGCTCTCGTGGAATGCACGTTGGCGAACCAGCAAGCGCAACTCGCGGAACATTACCTCGATCTCGCAGGGAAGGGGCAGACGACCGTCGTCGTGGCTCAGACCTGGTCGGAAATCCACAGGGTCAATGAGGTGGTGCGCGACCGGCTGAAAGAGCGAAACCTCATCGGCGCCGATGAACACCGCGTCGTCTCGCTGGAACGCGTTGATTTGACCGATGCGCAGAAGCGCGAAGGAAGATTCTACGACGCTGCGACGGTGCTCGTGTTCAACCAGAACTGCGGCGCTTTTCGCAAGGGAGAGTCCGCGCAACTCGTCGCGATCACCGACAAGGGGCTAATCGTTGAATCGGCGCGAAAGGTGGGCACCGTCGCGCCGGGCCAACTTAAACGACTCACGATCTGCCGAAAGCGTGACATGGCTCTCGCGGCGGGCGATCGGCTCCAGCTCAAGGCCAACGCACAGACGCGCGATGGCCAGCGCGTCGCCAATGGCGAGCTGGTGACGGTGGAGCGCATTGAACCGGATGGCCGGATCGCTTTGAAAGATGGACGGACGTTGAACAGCAATTACCGGCAGTTCGTGCGCGGCTACGCCGTGACCTCGTACGCCTCGCAAGGCAAGACGGTGGATTACGTCCTATTCTCCGACTCCGCGGTGAGAGCAGCCACCAACCGGCAACAATGGTATGTGACCATCTCGCGCGGTCGGAAAGGCATCAGGATTTTCACGAGCGACGCGGAACAGCTTCGCGAGAATGTGGCGCGCTCGGGCGACCGCGAGCTTGCACTCGATCTGCATCGGCGCGGCGGCGCGCAGCGGCAGCGGCTCCGGCGGCGCTTCTTGCAGGGGATCGTGCGCGGGCGTCAGCTCGCGGCCGACGCCTGGCGGAGATTCAAAGCCATCGTTAAACGGAGAACGCAACCGGCCGAGCAACGCGAAGCAGTGACGCTATGAAAAAGCGGAAGCCAGCGAATTCCGAGAACTCTGGGGACGCGGCTCCTCCAGCAGAGCCCGGCTTCGTCGCGTGGGAAAACAATCCGCAGGCGCAAGCCCTGCGCGTTGATCTGCAAAACGGCGCTTTCTTCGTCCTGCCATACAGCCACTTCGCGTTCGCGCACCTTCAACGCGAAGGGGACAACGAAATTCTGTGCGTCACGTTTAGTTCCCATGAGGTTCGCGTGAACGGCCGCAACCTGCGCGAACTCGGACTCGCCCTACAAAAACTTGGCGTCGATTGGATCAGGGAAGCGCCGGCGCGTTACGCCGGCCTGGTCGCACGGGGCTGCGCATTCATCGAACGAATCGAAGTCACCGAGATCAGCGAACCGGCCCCGTCAGATTGAAGTGCTCCCGCGGCTCCGCATTGTCACAATCTCGAACGAATGGATTACGAAGGCCCACTGCGCATTCCGAAAAATCAGAAACTCTCCGCTGCTGAAGCTGAGGTGGAGTCGAGGTTTGCCGCGCGGATTCAAGGGCGGCTGGATGAAACGATTGCGGAATATCTCCAGCGGTTCGGAAACGTCATCGACACGGATCGGGCACGCGAGCTTTGCGCCGATTACACCGCGACCAACGCGACGAGAACGCGATTCTCCCGCGCGGTTTACAACCCGGCCAAAGCGCTTGCCGACGAGATTTACCGGCGCGAGATCCGCAGAACCGCGCCTCTGCAACGCCGCCGCATTCTGTTCACGAGTGGTGGCACCGGTGCTGGGAAAAGCACGGCTCTGGATTGGTTGGAAAAAACCATCGGTCCCGCCGATCGACCCAACTTTCTCGTGGACGGCACATTGTCGGATCACGCTGCGGCACGGGAAAAGATCCGTCGGGCGCTCGCGCTGGGCTACGACGTGACGATTCTCCACGTCCACCGGGATTTTCGGGAAGCGGTGCGTGGGGTCGTCCAACGTGCTGTCGAACATGGCCGGGCGGTGACTCTCGACAACATCGCGGCCACACATTTTCGCGCGAAGGAAACCTTGTTCGCGCTCATGGAGGAATTTGGGAAGCGGATCAATGTGCGCGCCGTCGAGAACGCCGACGACGAAGAGGCGCGACCGATTTCGCTGGCAGAATTGGCCGAGAAGCGAGGCGCCAGCGTTGACCAATTGCGCGGAATAGCGCATGCTCTTTTCGCCGATGAGTTCGCCAGCCTCAAAGTTAATCACCCGGAAATCCATGAAGCCTTCCTCCAAACAGGTTCCCGCCATTAAAGTCGCACGGCGCAAGTCGTCGGCCGACGAGAGCGCTGTGGCCGACCGCACGGTGGAAGCCGTCGTCACCGGCTTGAACACCTTCAAGCGAACGGGGAAGTTTCCGAAGGTTTACTGACGCTTGGTGGAGGGCGGCGGCTCGTCGCGAGGAAAGGTGGCGGCGATTTGCGCACGAATCGCCTCGATGTCAGCGGGCAGGGGAGGAGGAGGTTCCACTTTGCGCCGCGGATGATTTGCATACCAGCGCGCGATGCGGTCCTGGCGAGTCAGTCCGTCCTTCGCGAGCAATGCGGCAGCTTTCACGACCGTCGATGACGGGTTGAAAAAGACGACCTTCCCCGCGCTGGCCGAGCGATCGACGGCGAATCCGTGGCAGACGAACAACGCATCAGCGTAGCACGAAACAATGCGCTCCTCGGCGTGGCCATCGACGAGCGCTCGGAGCGCGTAATTGTGCGCCGTGCGGCTGCTGAAGGTCACTTTGCAGTTGTCCCAATGGCAGGCCTCAAGCCGCGCCTGGAGGCTGAACGCTTTCCGCTTCAGCGCCGCTTGCGGCGCTTTTTTCTCTTCCCGCGACATCGCGACATCGCGCCGCGCACCGTTTGGATCTGGCTGCTGTATTCCGAAGGAATCCTCTTCATATGCATTGTCACAGAGTCCGTGATTTTCTCCTATTTTTTTGCCGCGCTCGCCGCCGCCCGGTGCCTGCACCGAGGCGGGAGCAGCTTGCGGCGAGGGGATGCTTTGTTTCTTCGGACGGCCGCGCGGACGTTTCATCGCGTCGTCCGGCACCTGGCGGGTGCGCGGTCTTCCACGCGGCCGACACGCGACCGGACTTGCGGGAATGGTCGGCGTGATTTTCTCTCCGTCAGACGAGAGGGTGGTGTAGTTGTGGAGCCGATTTCCGCACCGGTCGTAAAAGAGCGAACGCTTGTCGAATTTGAGCTTGTCTGGATCGGCCACGATGACGCCCCAGCTTGCCTTCTCCGCGCCGCGCTTTTTGCGCTGCTTCGTCTCGAACGCGAGACCGGTCGCACGCCGCAGCTCTGAAAGCTCACGGGTCGCATGTTCGCGGCTGTAGCCGGTGAGCGCGCAGAACGCTTTGAGGTCCACGTCTCCCCAAATCGGTGATCGGTCTGCGACATTGAAAAGCCATCCTTTGAGTCGGGCGCGACAGGTCGCTGCGTGGCCTGGGCGTCGGCCCCGGCAACGTGTGCGACTTTCATTTTCCTGCCGGGACGAGGGCGCACCTCTCCGGTTAGAAAAACTCGGCATTTTTCTTGACGCGCGCGCCTTCGGAGCCAAGATTTGCCGCTGTTCAGCACGGGTTTATTCCTGACCCAAAAAGCTTTAGGGCTTGCCAAGCGACCAACTCGGCAAGCCCTTTTTGCTGGGTAAATGGTGATGTTAGGTGAAGTCCATTGGGTCACCTCCTTGCTACTTGGTCCGTGCAGCGGGGAAGCTCCCGTTCGGGAGCTTGCAGGCTTGGCCTAAGCAGGAATTTTCGGGCGCGAAGTCCCTCAATGCGGCATCATATCGGCCTTCCAAGTCCCAAGAAAAAGCGGAGCATCGATCTAAAGTCCATTCATCCACAGGGCGGGATCAACGTGGTGCCTTCGATGAACTGAGCTTCCTACTGTTCGCCCGCCAGTATCGCTCGCAGGGTGTTCCCATCGCTTCCGTGGAGCCCGGCCCCGAGCCGGGTTACGGCAATTGGGGTCGGTATGTCATGGCCGGGCATATGCACAACTTCCAATCGCGCCGCCTGCGCGAGAAGCCTGCGCGCCCGCGCGCCCTGTTCCGATGCGCTTTGCTTAGTCTTAGCTCAAAGACATCAAGAAGTTTTTCAAACTTTCTGATTGACCATCCTAAGAACAAGGGCGTATCTATCGTCACCTTCATTACCAATGACCTCACTAAAAACATATCCAAAGCATTCGCAAGCGACCGCGTGGTTGCGTTGCGCGGGTATGTCCGTGCGCATTGGCAAACCCGGATTCGGGTTCGGCGTCCAGGCAACCAATACGCGGCCAAGTTCCGCGAACGAAGACCTTACCAAGGAGGCAGGCAGGTAGTTCAAGATCTCACACAGATCATCGAAATTTCG
>NZ_JBDUCX010000008.1:0-46006 GCF_040003245.1 Chthoniobacter sp. | reverse complement strand
GAAAGCCGACGTTGGTCACGCTGAGCTGCGTGACGTCGGCGATCTCGCGGTAGGAAAGGTCGTTCTGGAATTTCAAGCGGATGACCTCGCGCTGGTTGAGACTGAGCGCGTCGAGCAGGCGGAAGAGCGCGGTGGCGGACTCCTGCCGCTCGAGGACAGCGGCCGGGCCGGGCGCCGAGCAGGGGCGGTCTTCGGGGAGCGTCATGGGAATGATGCGGCTGAATTTGCGTTGATGGTCGAGCGCGCGGTTGCGCGTGACGGTAAAGAGCCAGGCCTCGGTGTGGCGGGTGGTATCCGCGCCCTCGGCGCTGGAGTTCATGCCGCCACGGGCCAGTTTGATGAACGTCTCCTGCACCACGTCCCGCGCCGATTCGAGGTCGCCGGTGATGCTTTGCGCATAGCGCACCAGCGGGCGCTCAAAGCGGTCCAGTAAGGCGGTCAATTCCAGCGTGTCCGGGGCAGGCATAGGGTGTTCCATGAGTTACACGGATGGGGGGCGGGGTTTATTATACCGGCGGCTGAAAATAATTTGCGACCTTGATTGCCGGCGGCCCCCGCCGCCGCCCTTCGGGCACGCTTCGCGTGGCTTCTCGCTCCGCTCGAATCACCGGAAGGCAGCTTGGAGACCGGCAGCCGATGCTTTCGCAGCCGCAGAAAACATTCAGGCACGATTAGACACGATTGGGCACGATTACTCTGGACTGCACGGCCTCGGAACCGCGCTGGGAGGCAGCCTCGGCGCCGCGCCACGCAGGTCTCGGTCGGATATGATCCCTCATGAGCTTGGTTCAGTTTCACTTGTCTGCCCTCCCGGATTTCGCCACTGCACTCCCCTTCTCCACCCACACAGCCGTCTGTGTACGCGACCCATCTTCTACACATTGAGGGTAGCACATCCCTCTCAATAAGTCAAGAACAATCGCTCACCGGACCCGGCATTCCCTGGCTCGCTGGCCCTTTACCGGGCGGGGACATGGAGCTCCGGATCAGTCCTGCATTTCCTTGTCCGCGCGATCCCGGGCGCGTTCGCGGCGGCGGTCGATGAGCCAGACGACCCAGATACACGCCTCGAACAGAGCCACGATGGGCACGCTGAGCGCGACGAAGGTGAGCGGATCGGGCGTCGGCGCAATGACGGCCGCGAGGATGAGGATGATGGTGTAGCCGAAGGGACGGGTGCGGGAAAGGAACTTGAAGTTCACGATGCCGAGCACGCCGAGGAGAATGACGATGACCGGTAATTCGCAGAGCAACCCGAAACCGAAGCAGAGCCACGCGGAGAACGAGAAATAGTCGTTCCACGTCCACATGACCTGCAGATCCGCGCTGCGCGCATCATGGTAAAAGAAGCCGATGGTCTGGGGCAAAATCCAGAGATACGCGACGGTCACCCCGGCAAGGAACAAGGCGAAGGTGCCGAAGATGCCGGGCAGCAGCAATTTGCGCTCCTTGCGAGTGAGTGCCGGGAGGACAAAGTGCGACACGAAATACACATGGAACGGAAAGGCCATGGCGATGCCCGCAAAGAAAGCCAGCTCCAAGGAAATGAGGAACGACCCCGCGATATTGGTGATGATGAGCTTGCCGGGCAGCGTGGGGTCGACCTTGAAGAGAGGCGCCCGGAGCATATCCATGAGGTCGTGCCGGAAATAAAAGGACACGATCATCATCAAGATCTGCACGACGACCATCTTGATGATCGTCCACCGGAGATCCTCCATGTGGTCGAGGAACGGCTTGACGATATCGCCGTCGGATTTTTCGCGAAATTGAAAGAATTTGGTCAGCCAGGACATTGAGGGGGCGCTACTGAGAGCTAAAACCGCGCAGGGCGCAATTTCTTCTTAGGAATTGTGAGAATCTCGGGGAAGGTCACACCACTACATCAGCCCGAGGGCGACCAACCTAGCAAACGCCGCCAAGGTATTGGCGTCGCGAATTTCGCCGCTGGCGATCATCGTTCGAAACTCGGCTGCCGAAAACGCGCGACACTCCGTGATCGCTTCATGCTCATCATGCTCGTGCCCCTGTGGACTTGGCACCACGGGGCCGGCCAGCAACAAATGACTGTGCTCGTCGGTAAAACTCGCGCTCGGAAAGAAGAATCCGAGAGAGACCAGTTTTCCACCGGGCGCGAGCTCGTAGCCACTTTCTTCGCGGAGTTCCCGCAAGCCAGTCATCTCGATCACATCTGGCCCGTCCTCATCATCAATCTGCCCCGCCGGAAACTCCCAGATGGACGTTCTGATCGGCACGCGCTCCTGGCGCACCAGGATAAAGGCACCGTCCGCGGTGCGAGGTGCCACCACGACGGCACCTTTGCGGTGGCACACCGTCCAGGTGAAAGGCGCGGGTCGGGTCGGCGAAGTGAGCGTGGGGCACCGCACCTCCAAATAGGGATTGCGGTACATCAGCTCGCTGCTGACGGTCGTCCATCCTGGGGACTCGTGAATAAAGTGATGAAAGGGCATCGCGCCACGCTTCCAAAGCACGCGGTGGAAGACAAACCCAATCCGCCCCGGTAGTTGCCCCCCCGCCCGGGGCGACCGTGGAGACGCCCCTAATCGCTGATTACGAAATCGTTGCCGAGTACGGCTTCAAAGAGTTGCCGGACTTCGTTGCGAGGCAATTCCTTTTCACGAAACACAACGATGTCCACACGCAACGGCGAGTTGGTATTGTGCATTCGGAGCGCCTGGAGGATCCCGTCCAAGGATTGATGGGGCGTCAGGGGAGCCAGACCGGCACCGAGTAACGGCACAAAGAGCAATCCGATTTTCAAGACGTCGGCCTTCTCCACCGCAGCCTTCACGGTGTTGCGGACGTCATCCTGGGTAACCAGATAGGTCGCGTCCTTGGCGATTTTGAGCGCGGCGGCGTGGAGAATGTAATGCACCGGTAGATTCCCTCCGGACGTCACGACAACCGAGGCCTGTTCGACTGGCGTGAATTTTGCCAGTTCATTCAAAATCAAGCTTGGGCCGGCTTTGGCCAGCAGGCCGTAAGCCACACCCCCGCCGGCGCTCACGAAGGTGTCTTCAGGGCTGACCACGCCACGGCGGAGTTGCGGAAAATCACCGTCCCCCAGCAGTCCACGACTGGTGATATCGCCATAAACAACCCGGACGTGGAGGGGGCCGCTCTTTTTTTGAGCGTTCACGACGGTTTCGGGTTCCAGGCGCCGCAGAGGCGGCGCGGAATCGATCCTTTTCCGTTGCTCCCGGAGGGAACGCAAATGCTTCTCCACCGCGTCGTTGGGATAACCCGCCTCGGAGAAGACCCGCTGCAGACGCAGTTCATGGTCGAGGTATCGGGCGGCCGTGGCGAAGAGGTCTCGATCACTTCGAAAATATTCAATCAAGTCCCGCATGAACGCTCCCGCCCCCCAGACCGGAAAGAAGCAAAACAGCTCATTGCTCGAATACTCAATGATTTCCGCGATGTCGGGATGAACTTCGGTCTCGACGCGCTTCTGGACCAAGGTCTGGAGTTCCTCCGGCGACAGCCGCTCGGGCTTATCATTTCCCATATACACCCCCCAGAGCAGCCCGAAGGAGAGAACCTTGCGTTGTTGGGCTTCCTTCGAAACGGCCTGTCGAAACAAGTCACGGACGCTTTGCTCATTGCCCGAAGCGCCTAGGACGACCAATCCGGAGTCGGCGGTGACGTTGTTGAAAAAATCCGCATTGGCCTTGGAGATCACCATGATTTCCGCCGCGGTATTGAGGATGTTATTGGTATCGATATCGCCGTGGAGCTTGGCGACGAAATGGCGGCCCTCCCGGTCCTCCCAATAGTCCTTTTCACTATCGGAACGCAGACTCTGGCAATCCGCGACGCCTTGCTGGGCAAAAGCATTTTCCAGCAGATGGTCGAAATTGGTCGTCAGACACGTCCGCTTCAAAAGCCCCCGGGTCATGAGCAAAGCCAGTGCGTGGTGCAAAAAAGACGGTTGCTTTTCACGAAGGATTTTTCGGAAAAAATCCACCCGTTTGGCGGGATTCGGTTCACGCGCCTGGATGCACGAAAGATAGCGACGGCTGAGATCGTTCCAGCGCAGTTTCTTCACGATCCAGCTTTCGATCTCCGCGGGAGGCATTTTCGCCTTTTGTTGTGCCTCGGTCAAAACCTGCCGAACTTCATCGCAAATACTGGCCGCCGTTTGCACACCGGCCTCGGCCGATGCTCCCGCCCCAATCCAGGACAAATAACGATCCGGGCTACTCCCAATCTGCAATATCGCGTCGTTATCCGATATAATCCTCATTGGGGGCGTTTATACGTAGAGCAACGAGATGTCGATTCTGAATAGGTTGTCGGGCAGCCTCACTTCTCTGCCAGGAATGGCCAGCGATCCCATTGCTTATCTCGGGTCTGGTGGATCGTTAGCACGCGCTCTTTCGAGCCCTCCGTCCCAACTTCAGCGCTTCGGCATGCGCTTTTTCAATTCGGCGATGCGTTTCTCCGACCACTCCTGGTGTTCGGTCGCGGATTGCAGGTGGCCGATTTGGCCACCCTCGCCGTCGTCGGCCTTGGCGGCGGCTTTTTCGCGCTTATTGAGCCAGGCTTCCTGTTCCTTGCGCAGCGCGGCGCGGTCGGGCTCGGGGAGTTTTTCCAGCAACGTGACGTAGACGATGAAGAGTTGCGCGTCCTTGACGGTCGCCATGTCCCACGCCGTCTCCAGCATGGCGATACCGGTGTCCAATTGCTTTTGCAGCGGCGCTTCCAAGGCGTCCAGTGCATCGGCCTTGATCCAGCCCTTGGGAATGAGCGGCGATTGCGCGTGGGACGGGGCGACGGTCGCGGCGAGCAGCATGATGACGAGGAAGGTCGGAGCAACGAACGGCAGTTTCATAGGGAGGAAGCGGTTGACCTGCACCAAGAACTCTCGCACCGGGCAAGTCGACGCAATTTGTGACGAGGCTGGCGTCCGGCGCGGGCCTGCGGTAGCAACGGTCCCCTCGTCCACCACTCCCATGGTTCGCAAACTCCTCCGCATCCTTCTCGTCCTCGTCCTGCTGGCGCTGATCGGCGCCGGCTACGCGTGGTGGCCGCGCCAAGGGGATCTGCGCGGGTTCGATGCCGAGGCGATCGGAAAGCTCGAGACCGGCATGTGGCGCGACTACTACGCGCACGATTACAAGTCGCTGGCCACCCGGCTCTACTCGCTCTACCGCGACCAGTATCACTTCTCTCCCGCCGATAGCGCGCAGCTCGCCTACGATTCGGGGAAAGCGGCGCAGCTCTTTCAGCCCACGACCAGCCGGGCGGAGGCGCAGGTCGCCCTGCCCTTGCTGGTGCACTATTACGCGCTGCTTCGTGATCGTGGCGGGGAGAATTTCGATACGGAGAACGCGGCGAAACTCGAGCTCGACTGGTGGCAGTTGCGCCGGGAAAACGCCACGCCGGTGCAATATGGAAACGTCATTGCCCAAGTCGCGGTGGAGCTATTCAAGACGGACAACGAGCACATCCGGAAATCGGCGCAGCTCCGGGCGGCGATGATGCGTTACCGCGACGACCGTCGCGATGGCCACATGGAGGCGGAGGATTGGGCGCACATCGAGGGGAATCTCATTGAGTCCTACCGGGAGCTGAAAGCGGGCGTCGGGCGCACGCCGTAGGAAGGGGAGTTTACCGCGGAGGCGCAGAGGCGCGGAGATGGCCACAAGAAGGCACAGAAGACACAAAAAAGCGGGTTTGGGATCTTTGTGCTTTTTGTGCCCCTTGGTGGCTACTTCGGCTCGCTCTCGTTCTCCGGCGGTGGAAAATAGATGGGCACGCGCACGTCGACGGCCTGCTTTTCCTCGGCGCTGAGCTCCTGGTAAGGCTTGCCGGCGAAGACCCTCGCCAGGATTTCCGTGGGCGCGAGGCCGGTGGCGGCGAGACGGGGATGATATTCCTGGCCGAAATTCGCGAGGGGCAGCGTCCAGAGGATATCGCCGGCATCGGTCTTCGACACCGCTTTCACGGTCGTGTCGTATTGTACCATCTTGGTAAAGTCGACCTGCTCGATTTGAAAGGTCAGCACTCCGACGCGGAAACTGCCGCCGACAATTTTCATCGCGCCCTGTCCCTCGTCGAAACCGGGGCCGGCCGTGGCGGTGAGGACGAGTTCGCTGGGAAGATCGGCCGCCTGGTTACCAAAGAGCCGAGGCGCATCGAGGAAGCTCGGGAGATCGAGATCGCGGGTGTGGATCGCTCCACCGCCATCGGCCGTGCCGGTCACTTCCAGCCGGCCATCGGCCGCCAGGAGATGGAACGGATTCGACTGCCCGTGCGGCAACATGGAAAAATCCACGGTGAAGGCGATGGGCTGCTTGATGGCCGGATGGAGCGCGGGCTGCGCGGTGCCGGTGAGCAGCTTTTGAAACGCCATTTCTTTTCCATCCACCTGCAAGGTGCGACCGGGCGTGGTGTGCAGCGTGAGGCGGTCGCTCTCGACCGTCAGCACGCCGGGCTCGACGCTGGTGGGCGTGGCCTTGAAGCCCGTCCACTCGATCTTCGGAATCGACAGGCGGAAGTCCGCGGCATTGCGATTGGTGATGAGCACGTCCTCGATGCTCACGCGCTCGACTTCGATGCTCTCGATTCCCTGGGGAAAGGCGGCGCCGCTGGAACCGGCGAAAGGATTGACCGTCGGGACCGCGGAGCCGCCCGAGGTCGTCGTGGAGACGGTGGTAGTGGACGAGCCGTTGGTCACCGTGGTGGTGTGGGTGGAGGTCACGTTGTTGCCCGATGGGAAGTCGGCGAGGTCGATATGCGCGCGGCGCACGCCGGCATCGCTGATCACGATGCGGTGGGTGTTGCCGGCGTCACTGACGCCGTTGTAGCGGAGGCGCAGGTCGAGGATTTCAGAAGGCTTGTCGGGGACGTCGCCCCAGGTGATCGACGACACTCCGATGCCGGTCTTGAGGTCGCCGGTGATGCCCTCGATGTGGACGTTCGGGTTCGCCTTCTGGATCATCGAGGCGACGAAGCGATAGGGCATCGCGGTGCTCACGAGCAGGTGGTAGGCGACCAGCACCGCGATGACGAACAGCGCGACGATCGTAATGAGAAAGACAAGGCAGCCATGCCGGCGCAAAAAGGACGGCTGACTGGGCAACTCCGGCATCGACGTTGAGCTCATGGGAGACAAGGGATAACTGTTCTCCGCACCCGTGTCACTCGGACAAAAGCGTTCGGCCCGACGTAACTCGCGAGCCATGTGGGTGATTCTTGGGCCAAAAGCGTTCCCGCCTGACCGCACCGCTTGTATTTCGTGGAATCTACGGTTTGCTTGTCGTTGCCCTATGAAATCCGCTCTCCTTGTCCTCGGTATCCTGGCCATCATCGCCTTCGTCGTGCTGGCCGGCGGTTGCAGCAGCTACAATCATCTCAATTCGCTCAAGCAGCAGACAGACAAGAGCTGGGCGGATGTGCAGAACGTGTATCAGCGGCGCGCCGATCTGATTCCGAACCTCGTCAAGACCGTGGAAGGCGCGGCAAACTTCGAGAAATCGACGCTCACCGAGGTGATCCAGGCGCGCCAGCAGGTCACGAAGATCCAGGTCGATCCGGGTGCCGCGCCAAATGATCCCGAGGTGCTCAAGCGTTTCCAGCAGACGCAGGACGGGCTGTCGTCGGCGCTGTCGCGCCTGCTCGTGGTGTCGGAGAAATACCCGGATCTCAAGGCAACCGCGGCGTTCCGCGATTTGCAGGTGCAGCTCGAAGGCACGGAGAATCGGATCACCGTCGAGCGCGGGAATTTCAACAATGCCGTGGTCGGTTACAATACGGCGGTGAACTCCATGCCCGCGCGGCTTTATGCCGGTGCGTTTGGCTTCCAGCCGAAGCCGTACTTTGCGGCCCGCGAAGGCTCCGATGTGCCGCCGACGGTGAACTTCAACTTCGGTTCCGCGACTCCTGCTCCAGCTAAATAAAGGCGTGCGGCAGGCGCTTTTCATCTCGTGGTTGTGGCTGGTGCTGCTGCTCGTTGGGCGCGCGGAGACGCTGCCGCCCAAGCCCGCGGACTATTTCAACGACTACGCGGGCGTCGTCTCACCCGGCACGACGCAACAACTCAACGACCAGTTGCGGCAGTTCGAGCGCGACAGTTCGAACCAGATCGTCGTCGCCATCTACCGGAAGATGGACACGTCCTCCTCGATCGAGGACTACACGGTGCGCATCGCGAATGCGTGGAAGGTCGGCCAGGCCGATCGCCGCAACGGCGCGGTGCTCTTCGTTTTCAGCGATGCGCACAAGATGTTCATCCAGGTGGGCTATGGACTGGAAGGCGCACTGCCGGATATCCTCTGCAAGCAGATCATCGAAAACGAAATCACGCCGCGGTTCAAAACTGGCGACTACGACGGAGGCCTCGCCGCCGGTGTCGATGCGATGATCAAGGCGACCAAGGGCGAATATCACGGCACCGGCAAGACGCGCAGCGATCAGGAGGGCAAAACGGTCGATACGATTTTCTTAAGCATCATCGTCCTTCTCTTCCTGGTTTCGTTGGTGCGCGGCTGGGGGCGTGGGACGGTCTACTCGGGCGGCGGGCGAGGGTACTCCTCTGGCGGATTCTGGAGCGGCGGTGGTGGCTCGAGCAGTAGCGGAAGGGGTGGCGGAGGCTTCAGCAGCGGAGGTGGCAGTTTTGGCGGAGGAGGCGCCGGAGGAAGCTGGTAATATGAAAACGCACGAATTCATCGACCGCCTCGACGAGGCCAAAATCGTCGCGGAGATCGCCACCGCCGAAGGGAGTACCTCCGGCGAAATTCGCGTCTTCATCTCGCGCCGCGCGCCGGACGACGCCGTGGCCCGGGCCCGCCAGCGTTTCGAGAAACTCGGCATGACCCGCACCCGCCACCGCAATGCCGTGCTCATTTACTTTGCTCCGCGCGTGCAGAAGTTCGCGGTGATCGGGGACAGCGGTGTCCACGAGAAATGCGGGCTGGCTTTCTGGGAGGAAACCGTCGCGGAAATCGGCGACCATCTGCGCGGCGAGCGCTTCACCGAAGCCGTCCAGCACGCCGTGCGCAAGGTCGGCGCGGTGCTCGCCCGGCATTTTCCGCCCGAGCCGGGCACCGCGAACGAATTGCCAAACGATCTCCTGCGGGATTAGCCGCGGAATACCGCTACGGGTAGATCTCGCCCGCGCCAATTCCATCCGGCGCAATGAAGCGCTGATGTGCGGACGCGTGGTAGTAGAAATCCAGCGCGCGATCCATGTAGAGCCAGCCCCGGGCGCTGAGATGATCGTTGTGGTCGGCGAAGAAAGCGGTGTCGTTTTCGTGCGCGGCGAAATCGACCAGGGTCACATCGTAGCGGCTCGCCAGCGCATGCAGATGCGCGAGGTATTGGTCGAGACTCGCCCGCGTGATCCCGATGCTCTCGTAGTAGGGATAGTCGACGGGGATACTCAGCAGCAACGGATCGAGGTCGAGTTCATGCATGACGCGCAGGAGCAATTCCAAATCATCCCATTCCCGCGATTCTCCCAGCACTTGCACGAACCGGCGATTGCCGACGAAGCGCGGGGCGTAGTCTTTCATCCGGTCTTTGGGCTGCGCAACCACCTCCCCTCGCCCGCTGGTGAGGATGGTTTCCCAATCCAGCGGCGACGGTGGCCGCGGCGAAACATCCGGCCGGTCATGATCGTGCAGGATATGCCAGGCAAAGGCGAAATGATCACCGAGGCGGCCGAGGGCATCCTGCACCCGCGCCAGCGGCGTCACGGCATGATACAGCGCGGTGTCCGCCCATTGCCGCCCGACCAGTCGATGCAGCGCGAAGGCCAACACGGGCGCGTGCTCCACCGAGTCCGGGTAATCGAGCATACGGCGGGCAAAATCGCGCTTGAGTTCCAGGCTGAGCCGCGGGCTGAAGATCAAGACACTCGCCTGGGCGGCGGAAAAGTTGCCCACGTACCAGCGATGATGCGCCTCCATGTGGAAAAACCAGCTCGGTGAAAGGCTGACGGCGAGCTTGCGCCCGTGCGGCGCATCCCCGGCCGCCGCGGCGATCTTCTCGGCGAGAACGAGCGAGGTGCATCCTCCCCGCCCCACCGGCGATACCGCAAAGCCGGTCGGGTAGCCGGCGAAGAAACGCTGCGGTTCATTCCCGAAATGTTTCGCCAGCTCCGAGCTGCCATAAAGGGGCAGGATGTCCGGTTCCGCCATGGCCGCCCTTTGCCAGACGATGCTCAGGTCCTTGTGGGGCGAGCCTTCCAGGGCGACGGTGTGAATCTCGCGCTTTTCCAACCGCAACGTGAAAACCCCGGCCGCCACTCCCGACAGCAACACGAGCCCCACGGCCAGCAGCGCCGCGCGGAGGTGGCGCCGTTCACGGGAAAATGCTACGGCGGCAGGTTCAGGGGAATGCGGAAGGGAGGCGACGGGCAACAAGGGGATGAGCAAACTGGTGAAAGCGTGTAGGTTGAGACAGTCCATCAAAAATCCGTTTTCGCCAACTTTGTGCGGGCGAATCGAATTTGGCCCTGCGCTGCGCGATCCATGAATTGGCTGGCCCACCTCTATCTTTCCGAACCCTCGCCCGCCTTTCGCCTCGGCAATCTGTTGCCGGATCTCGTCTCGGCGACCGCGCTCACCGGGTTGCCGCCGGAATTTCAAGCGGGGATCCAACGCCACCGCCGCATCGATGCCTTCACCGATCGGCACCCGGTTTTCCGGCGCAGTGTCCACCGGCTGGGCGCGCCGTTTCGCCGCTTCGGCGGCGTGCTGGTCGATATCTTTTACGATCACATTCTCGCCCGCGATTGGGAATCCTTTGCCCCCATGCCGCTGCCGGCTTTCGCCGCGGAAGTGTACGCCTCGTTCGACACGCAGTGGATCCATGTTCCCGCAGAAGCCCGCCCCCGCCTCGAGGCGATGTGCCGGGCCGACTGGCTTTGCGGGTACCGCGAGGTCGCGACCATCACCGAGGCCCTCACGCGCATCGGAGCGCGCCTGCGCCGTCCCACCGACCTCGCGGCCTCCATCCCCATCCTGGAGCGCGAGTACGAGGCGTTGCGCACCGACTTCGCGGAATTCTTCCCAGAGTTGATCACCCACGTCATTCCGGCGGCAACAACGGAGGGTGGCGGCGCGGATGCGCAACCGGGCGGCGGCGGGCCTGCGAAGCAATGATGTGAACCGCATCGACTGATTCCGTTCGTCTGGTAAGAAACTTTCCATGCCCCCCTTGAACATCCACGCTGGCTCCCCGCGGCCTGCCGAAGTGCGCAGCGCAGTTCCACGCCCGTGCACGCTCCCGGGACTATTTGCCCTCTGCGTCACACTTCTCCTCAGCGGTTGCGCCGTCGTGCCCATCACGCCGCAGACCATCGCCGGCAAATACGAAATCGAAGGCCAGCCGGAGGGCATGTGGAATGGCGGCGAAGCGATCGTGCTCGGCCCGGGCACGTTCGAGTATTCGCTCTTCACCGCCGATCTCGTGGAGAACCCGCACTCCACGCGCTACCCGATCCGCGGCCGCTACAAGCTCGACGGCGCGACGATCACTTTCCTCAACTCGTCCGTCCCCTATCCGCAGCGCACGCTCACCCGGCGGCACAAACTGTTCGTCCTGTGGTCCCCCAAGCAAGTCGACGACTATCATCTCAACGGCCGCAAGCCCGACGATCTGCTCTACCAGCATCCGTGACGCATGAGGCATCTCCTGCATCACCTCCACCACCTCTACCGACTGATCTTCGCACTGTCGCTGCTCTTCCCAGCCGCGATACTCGGCTACCTTCTCTGGCTTTACTTTGCGGCCCGTCGAATCCGCCCCAAGATCCCCGCGGCAGACATTCTCTATCGGGAGAGCTTTGCCTCGGGGGCTTCGCAGAAGAATTGGCTGACCCAAATCGGCGGAGCCAATAATTGCCTGCGGCTCATCGTCACCAAGGACCTGCTCGTGACTACCTCGTGGTTTCCGTTCAGCCTGCTCACCCCCATCTACGATTTGGAACACGCCATTCCCATCCGAGGCATCGTCTCGCTCGATGACTTCCAATCCTTCGGCCGCGCCGGTCTCCGGCTGGTCTTCGTCGATGGCCAGGGCGCCAGACATGCGCTCCACCTTTTCCCGAAGAGCCGTGATACTCTCCGGCAGGCGCTCGCGATGACTCCCGGCCAGCCTGTCCCGCCGCGCTGACGCGCCCGCGGCGAATAATCCCGCAATTGCGCTTTCACCGAAAAGCGCGCACCTTGATCGTATGGGAATCCTCGGCCTTGTCTTCGTCTTCGTCGCGCTGGTGCTCATCGGCATCGGGATCGCCATCGGGACGATCGCCTGCCTCGTCGCTGCGATTCTGGTGGGCTTGGGGGTCGTCTCGTCCTCCTTCGTGGTGGCGTTGCGCGCTGGGCGTCCCTCCGCGGGCATCCGCGCCTTCCTGCTCCAGTGCGGCGTGCTCGCAGGGATCCCGGCCGGCGCCGTGTGCGCGTGGCTCGGTCACAATTTCTACCACGCCGTCGGCAGTGAATTTCCCATTCTCGCTTTCGGCGCCCTCGGTGGAGCGCTGGCCGGCGTGATCGTGGCGTTGATGCTCGATTTCACCTCCAGCCGGCTCACTTCGTGGGCCAGCACTCGCGCGCAGTCCCTGCGCTCGAACCCGCGCCACGTCATCGTCAGGAGCGCCTGAGCGCCTGAGCGCGCAAGGAACTCCGCAGCAGCCTCGTGCCAGGCCATCGCCGCCGGTGCCTCTTCCATAGGTGCTGAGCCTTCGCTTAAAAAAACTCGCGCCTTAAATCACCTTAAGGGGGCTTAAGGCACCTTAAAACGGCTTCTTTTTCCTCGCCCGGGAGCTCTTAATTTGCATCGACCTCGGGATGCAGCTCTCCAGGCAGTGCTGCCAAATTTCTCGCACCTTGATTCGCCTTGATTCGCCTTGATTCGCCTTGATTCGCCTTGATTCGAGCAATGCTCAACCACCGGCTATGGGCGCTGGGATCCTCCGGAATCGGGCAGGGATTAAGCCATTTCGCCAGGCGTTGGCTGCGTTCGCCGATGGCGAGGCAGGCACTGAGTTCCATGCGGAGGGCGGCCGGGAAGTGGGCAATCTGGCCGTGACGAGGAGCGTGGGAGCGTCGGAGTTCATGCGAGGAAGTATGCCACGACTCGGCGCAAAAGGTGCATTGCCCCATTGGCTCTGTTGGCTCCATTGCGGAAAATCTTCCCGCCATGCCGAGTCACGCGTTACTTTCTTTGCCCAGGCTATCTTCTCGCCGCTGAAACCAGCGTGAGGAATTCGCGAACGCTGCCTAAGCGGCGGCGTGCTGCGCCACTTTTTCAAACTCGGCGACCACCCCCATGGCACCCAACTCGCGGTAATTGACACTCCAGTGATTTTGCGCCGCGAAGTAGTCAATTTTCAAGGTGCGCGAGTCGGCACTCAAATTGGGCCAACAGGCCAGGAGCGTATCCTCGTAGATGCGGCAGAGAGCGCCTTTTTGCAGGGAAGTGCGAATGGCAGCCTGGAGATGAGGGAGCGTGGAGTACATGGGTTCCGAGGGGGACTAATCGTTTTCGAGTTTGCGTGGTCTGACCGTTTTCGCCGCGAAAATGAGCAAGAGATTGACGGCCTCATTGGCCCAGCTAACGAGGAGGAAGAGAAAGCCGACCAGCATCGAGGCGAGGAGCAGCGCCGAGCCGCCAAGGAACAAGATGAGCCGCACAAACCAGCGGCGGGCATTCTTGCCGGATGCCAGGATTTGATCTCGGGAAAAGAGCATGCTTCGTAAACCTTTGAAAGAGCAGTGTATACGCGTAAACACTGTCGTGGTTTCCGCTACAATACCAATTGAATCCTTGTAGCGCAAGTCGCGAATTAACGAAACCGTCACAAAAGCGTAGCCCCGTCCGTGCGCAAGTCTCCATGTAGCTTCGCGGCCCACTTCTTAATTTTGGCGTGTCCAATGTCCAAAACGCGCCTGGAAATGGTAATGGCCGCCTTGCGGGCGGCTTCTCGAAAAACTCGCAAACCTGGGCGAGCTATGTCGGTTGAGCGGTAAGAACGGATGCGCCAGCGTCTCGCGCCGGCGCTTTGAAAGTCGATTCCCTCGAAGGCTGCACGATTCGTGCAGAGGCTCTACAGGGGCTCTGCACGGCTTCTGTAGCGGGTGAAACTGCGGCCTTCTTACGGGGCTTGGACCGCGCGCCGGTCAGGGCAGCGGCAATTGCATTGTCGGACGGCACGACGCTCTCTTTTAGGGCGCAGACAACGTCCTGAAATGTCGGTTCGGATCGATTTGCTTTGTTCGCCAAAAAGCGGGATCGGCGCGCCAGCGCTTCGATGCCCTGGAGATACTTCTCCGAGCTTTGCGCGTAGGCGGTGAGCGTGGCCACCGCATCGTTATCCGCACCGGGCAGCCAATGCCGCGCGACGGCCTGCAAATCGTCTTCGCCGAGCAAGGAAGGCAATTGCTCGTAATGAATGATGCGCCCAACGAGTTGCTCTGACGACCATCCCCCGCCCCGCACCAGCGCCTCCTGGCTCTTTGTGAATTGCGGAGTGGTGACGACGGCCACCGGGACGCCCATATTCACGAGCTGCGTGAGCATCCAATTGATACGATGCGGCACGGCCTTCCTCATGTTGCGCTGTGGCCAGAGGTAATGCCCTTCGTCCAGAACCAGCAACAAATCCCCCGTGTGCAAAACCGTCTCGATTCGCCCGCGTAGCTCCAACGCTTTATAGGCGTGGCTCGTGCCGATGCCCAGCGCCTCCGCCAGCGCACGGAAAAAGCTCATGTCGTCATTGGACGATGGAACTTGAACGTAACGCGCCTGGCCGGGGTTTTGCTGGCACCACGCTTTCACGGCAAAGGTCTTGCCGGTGCGCGCCAGCCCATCGATGACGACCAGGCCGCGCTCCGCGAGCGCATATCCCATTGTCTCAGCGATCTTCGCGCCGATCTCAGTCACGGGCGCGGAAGCGGCGGCCTCCGCGTGAAGGTCGTGCAGCTCGGCGAGCGATCCGACCAGGCCGGGAAAATACCACAGCGGCGATTCATCCATGCGCACTTCCGGATCCAAGCAGAGTTTCTCGAAAAGGAATTTAGCCAGCTCTTTGCGCGCCTCTTCGAGGCAGTATTCCGCAAAATCGCTTGCGGGGTAGGTCTTGGGGTAGGCCCGCGATTTTCTCAGGGTGCGCGCCTTGTCCGACCGGCATTTACTCCATTTCCGCCGGTCCTCGTCATCCTCCCGTGCCCAAGGGCTCTCCAACGGCTCATAGACCTCGCCCCTCAGAGGGAACGCGCGGCGAAGATTATACGCGCCTGCCCAGCCTGTCGTTTTTCCCCGTAATGACCCTTGCGCCTGCGTCACTTCCTCCGCCGAGTAAATGCGGCCAGCGCCGATGCCGAGCCGCTGCATTGTGACGGTCGCGAACCGTTCCGGCCAACGCTGAATCAGCTCGGCGGCGAGCTGCTCCAGGCCGCCGGGCTGCCACGATACTTTTTGCAGCCACCAAACGAGCTTCCGGTGCAACGGATCGGTGAGCACCTGCACACGAGCGGCGACGCAATTCGCGAGCAGGCCGCGCTGCATTTCAGGGCTGCTCATGTAGCGTTCCTGCCGGAATTTTTCGGAATCTTCGGAGGCGTGGCGAGTGGTCATTTTTAATCTTTCTCCTGTTCGGCTTTGGCCATGAGAGCGGCGAGTTTCTCCGCCGCTGACGCCTGCGTTTCTGGATCGCGGCCGGCGCGCACGCGCATGCCGATCTTTTGCGCGGCCGCACTGGTGCGGCGGTGCAGCCTTTGCTGAGTCGTGACGGCCTTCTTTTCCGCCTCTGCACTCTCGGCGAATTGGCGGCCCGCTTCCACCGTGGCGGCGTCGATCATCGTGGGGCGGAAGATCGGACGGCCAAGGAAGTGCTGGGAGAACTTGGGGCGAATGGCCCGATACAGAGCGCGCTTATAACCGTCGTGCGCTTCATTCTCGGCGAACGCCTGGGCCAGTGTTTCGTCGTCCGCATCCATCGCGGGCACTTGCGCCGCGCGCCGCACCGCAAAGACTTCGCCGCTGTCGGGATGTTTCACGCCGAGCACTTCCGGCGATTCGCGGTTGAAAAACACTTCGGCCGGCCGCCCGATCAGCGCGCCCGTTTCCGCGCTCTTGTAGGTGAACACTTCGCTGCCGGCGCGGAAGCTGATGCCGTTGCGTCCCACCTTCAAGAGCTTGCGCTCGTTGGCGAGCAAATAGCGGGCGGCATTCGGGAGGCGCAAGAGCGGCACTTCGCCGAAGTGTTTTTCGTAGGCGTCCTTCGGCGAGAGGCCGCCGCAATACTTCCCGCCCTGTGGCTCTTCGTTGTAGAGCTGCACCAGGTGCGTGAGCCGCTCAATACATTGGTCGCGGGTGTAAAAATGATCGCCCGCCTTGAGCTTGCCCGATTCCACAAACCGCTTCGCCCGCTCCGTCCTTTCGTATCGGTCATTATGCCATCCGCGCCCGATGTAACCCGGCTCGGCTTCCATGGTGTTTTGCAGCGCCCCGAAAACCCGCTCCACGACTTTGGCGCGAGGCAATCGCGCATGCCGGAACTTCAGCCCAAATTCGCGCAGCCCGGTCTCGGTTCCCGTCTGGTCGGCAAAGTTGCCGGTCAGCACCTTGGCCCGCCAAGAGCCGTTTTCAAAATAGAAGCCGTGGCGCGGCAGCCCATACATTTCATGCACGGTGGTGATGAGATTGCGGATGTGCCAGGCGTTGTAAGTCGAGGGCCGATCCGGCGGCGCACTGATGAGCACAAAGCCGAGGATGTAAGTCGTGCGCACGTCGATCATCGCGAGAAACTGCCCACGCATGAGGCGCACGCCCTCGGCTGTCTCTTCGGAGTAGTAAACCGGGAGCGTGCAATCGTCGCCCTGCATCCAATCGCCAGCGGCAAAAGTATTTGGATCACGGGAAATGTAGGCACCCCCCAGCCGCGCCTGGCGCGGGCCGTGCATGAGATCATCCAAGAGTTTCACGTCGTTTCCCAGCGCCTCGCGCACCGCGTGCGGCACATAGGATTTGGAGCGGGCATTGCCGATGTAGCGCTGCACCAGGTCCGCACTCAGCACGCCCCGGCGAATTGCTTCCCGCCAACCCTGGCTTAGACCGCCTCCCAACTTGGCGGCGAGCGCGAGCAACGTCTCGCGGTCCTCCTTACTCAGTTCCAAGGTGCGTTCCCGATTGGCTGAAGCGCGGCCATCGGCCAAGGCGGAAGGTTTCCCCTCTCCGGCCTCCCACTTCGCCAGCTTGGCATTAAAGGCGACGTGTAAGGCATGCGCGGTCCTCGCGAGGCTGGGGGCGTGCAGCGCCAGAAAGGCCACCAGGCCGCGCCGCGCCGTGCGGGCGGGCATGCCGTCCGCAAGCAAGTCCGCGTAACGGTCAAAGACGCGCTGCCACAGCAAGACGCGCTCGCCTTTCGCCGGATCGGCAGGCTTTTTGAAAGAGGCGATCAAATCGCGCAACTCGCGATGGTCATTGCCACTCAGCACGGCGGCCACGGTGCTCGCGGGCGATTTGCGGGCGCAGTTTTCGTCCAGGTAGATTTCCAGGCGCTGCCAGTCCTCCGCGCCCCGGTCGCGACTCACGGTGCGATCGAGCAAGCGCTTCCATTGCTTGGCCGAGATTTCATAGCCAAAGGCCGCGCGGTAGTCAGCCATGCCACGCTGGGAGAATTCCGCCTCGGAAAGCGTGAGATCATTCAACCGCTGGAGGGTGCCTGCAAAGGCGGTGCAGAGCTTCCGCGCCTTGCCCAGAGCTTCGCCCGCCACGGCGGCGAGCGGCACGGGGGGCTGCCACTGCGCCTGCGGCGTCGTGAGCATGGCGCCAGCATCGCGAAAGCCTCGCGCCGCCGCCAGCGTCACCAGCTCGCCGCGAAGCGCGTCGGGAAGCTGCGCCAGTCCCCACACGGCCGCACGATTGCCGCGAATCGTTTCCTCTCCCGCTGGCCGGATGTGTTTGATCTTTCCACACGCCACGCTTGGAGCGGCCAAGAGCGAGGGCGATCTGCGCGGCGGTGTAGTATTCGGGAGCGATCACAGCCTTACCTCCGGCTGTGCGGCTGGCAGGACGAACGCGGCGAAAGGGCCGTCGCCAGGGAACCCGCCGAGAACGGGATGCCGCACCGTGAGGCAGCGCACATCAATCACGGCGCGCACGTCGCGAAAGCCGAGAGGCACGGAAGCCCTGGAGAGCGCCTGGCGAGCGGTGCGGCCTTCGGCAAAGGTGTTGCCGTGGCTGTGAATGATGCAAAAGCTCCGGCGCTCTTTCATGCCTCCGGAACCTCCGGCGCGGTGAAGTGCGGGTTTTTCAAAAAGACGGCGAGGAAAGGAACTTCGTCGCTCTGGCGCATGGGCAGGCAATCGGCTTCCACCGCCGCGACGATGCTGTCTTTGGGGAGCGCCTTTTCCGCGTGGCGGAGAGCGGTGCGCATGCTCGGCGCTTCCACCGTTCGCAACTCGCCGCTCTGGAAATAAATTACGAAAGATTTGGGGCTCATAATGTCACGATGGAGAGTCGGCGGAGTTGGTCGCGTCGTTGCTATCGCTCGGCGTGTGGCCCCCTCCGCTGCCGCCCTTGGGCAGGCTATTGATGAATTTTTTGAGATCGTTCACCGCGTCCCTAAAAATATTCGCCCCCTCCTTCACATTTGCACCGCCGTCCTTAACATCGCCGCCGCCTTTTTTAACGTCGCTCCCCCCTGCCTTGACATCGGCACCCCCCGCCTTCACGTCCGCGCCGCCTTTGTCCGCGCCGCCTTTGTCGGATCCGCCTTTGCTCTTCCCATCGTCCGCGCTGTGCGGCTGGGGCGGCGGTGCAATCGGATTGCGTTTTTCGAGATCCTGCATGTCCTGGCTTTTCGGCGTCGCCGTGGAGAGCGGGCCCGTGGGGCGGCGGAGCAAGGCTTGCATCGCCGGGCTGGGCCCGAATTCGCCCGCTCGCATGGCGTCGTTTGGGTCCAACGGGGCCGTGGGCGAAGCGATGTCATCCAAGCCGCGCTTGGGATGCGCCTGGGGCGCGTGCCCATCGATCACGCCTTTGCGGCGGTGCAGCCTGTCGTAGTCCTCCATCTCACTGCCGAGCTTTTTCTCGAGATCCTTGCCCGAAAGCCCCGCGCCCTCCAATCGCTCCCGCTTTTCGTCCTCCGCTTGCTTTCGCTCGGCCTTCGCAACCGCGCGCGGATTGTGCTGTGCTTTCGCGTGGTCGACGGCGTCCGCATCGTCAATCTTTTGCAGCCGGGCCATTTTCTCACGCGCGGCGAGTTGATCCTTCAACTCTTTTGTCTTCGCTGCTTCGGCCTTGGCTTCATTGTCGCTGAGTCCCTGCGCCTTCAAGCGGGCAATTTGCTTTTCCGCATCGAGCTGATCCTGCAACGACTTCGCGACATCCTTGTGCCCATCGATGAGCGCCTGGAGAATGGCCTGCTGTGCGTGGAGTTCCTTGCTGATCTCCGCGTGTTTTTCGCGCGCCTTTTCGGCCGCCAGATATTCTTGTTCTCCCTCGCTGACGAGCTTTTCCATTTCCGCATCATCGGCCTTTTCGCGCTTGGCTTGTTTGGCCTGCTCCTCCGCCGCGAGCTGCTTTTTCCGCAAGTCGTAAACCTCGCCAGTGGCCTTGGCCTGCATGTTGAGGCTTTCCAGTTGGTTCTCCGTCGCCTCGGCAATTTTCTTCTCCGCGTCCCGTGCGCGCTCCACGGCCTGCGTTTGTTCCTGATATTTTTGGGTGAGGTCTTTGACCTGCTGATTCAATTCGAGGGCGTTGCCGTAGTGTTCCTGCCCGTCGAGATTGTGCCCGGCTTCATTCGCGAGCTTGGCCTGCAACGCCTCGCGCGTTCGCTGCTCGCGTTTGTCGTTTATCTCCTGCTCCAGATTCTGTTGTCTCTGCTCCGCCTCACGGCGGATTCGCGTCGCCTCCTCAGAACGCGCCTGGGCGAGATTCTTTTCCCCTTCGATCGATTCCATGTCGATCTGCTGCCGCTGGTCTATGGCCCCTTCCCGAATCCGGCCCTTCTGCGCGTCCCGTTCGTCCGGGTTGAGATTCGGATTGGCGTCGACCTGGGCGAGTTCCTCGCCCTCCATCGCGCCGATCTTCGTCCGCGCGAGACTGTGCTGTTCACGGCCTTTTTGTCCCAGCGCGTCAAAGGCGCGGTTGGCTTTATCCGTTTCCTCCGCGAGCGACGCCATGGCATCTTTGCTCTCGCGGATCGTTTGCCGGATCTCCGCGAGGTCCGCTTGCGCGGTGGAGAGCTCTTTCACTCCCGCAAGGAACCGCTCCTGCGTGGCCGCTGCTTCCTCCTGATATTTTTTCACATGCTGCCACTCTTCTCCGATCTTATTAACTACCTCCATCAGCGCGACGAAGGCGGCGATTTGCGGGACTTCGGCGGCGAGCCCGCCTAAACCGATGCCGAGCGCGCCGCCCAACTCCCGCTTGCCGGCGTTCAGCAATCCCCGCTCTGATCTGGCTATCGCCCCGGCCTCCTCCGCCGCTGTCGTTTCGCGGACCCTCGCTACATTGGCGGCGACGCTGGCCGATGTCTTCTGCCGGAGCGCTTCCTCGGCGATGAGCTGCGCATTCAATTCCGCCTGCAAGGCGATTTGCTCCCGCTCGATTGCCAGTTGTTGCGTCTCCAGAGCGGTGATTTTTTCCGTCGCGACCATGCGGGCGCGAGCCATGGAAAGCGCCTGCTCCTCCTGGATATTGAGCTGCCGCATGAGGGTGACGGCATCCCGCCGCACCCCCGCCTCGCGCTCCAGCATCGCCGCCTCTTCCGTCTCCCCGGCCAGCTCGGCTTGCAGCGCCGCGTCCTCATAGCGGCGAGCCTCGCTGATCTGGTGGAGAATCGCGGCGCGTTGATTCTCCAGTTCCAATAACGCCTGCTCTTTGGCGAGTTCTTCCTCCGTCTTCTCCACGCCGCTATTACCGTTGAAATTCGCACCGATGTTGGCGGCCTGCTCTTGCACCGTCATCCCCGCTCTTTTCTCAAACTCCGCGGTGTTGGCGGCCCGCGCGGCGGCGGTGGTCTGCAACGCCTCCGCATATTTGCGCTCGGCCTCGGTCTGCTCATTGGTGGCGGCGGCGTTGGTCTTCGCGGCCTCGGTGCCCGCGCTGACTTTTTCCGTCACCTTCTCCACGCCAGCGGCGGCGGTGTCCGCGCCTTCGATGCTGACTTTGACCGGGATATTTACGCCATCGTCTTGATTAGCCATTCGAGCGATTAAGTAATGGGATGATTTCCTCTGCGCCTTCCGTGGCTATTGAGCCGAGCCGCACCGCCTCATTGCCCAGCGGGGTGATTTGCGAAAAATCCGCGCCGCGCTTTAGCAGCTCGGCGTGCATGGCCTGCGCCCATGCGTTGAGACCCACCAGGGCGGCGACGACTTGAAAATAGACAGCGGCGACAGCGGCGACTTCTTCAGCGGTGTAGCTCCCCGGTGCGGCCGGCGTGCTGAGATCGAAGGGAATGCCCTCTTCCACCGGTGGGAGCGCCGGTGCCGGCGGCCGGGGCGTGGCGCGGAGGGTCGCGGGGCTGGAAAGCGGGTGCGACTTCATGGGAGAAGCACCGGGCAGGGCCAAAAGGAGACTTCGACGGGCCGCAAATTGCGGGCGCGGGCGAATGCAACCGCTCTGCAAACGCGCGGGAAGGCAATGGGCGCGGCTCCCATACCCCCCAAACAAACGTCGGGCATTTGTGCGCAATGGCGGGCCGCTTTCGATTTCATCGCTCGCCTCCCGTGAAGCGCCATACTTCGCCGCCTTCCAAAATGCGGGCGATCAATTGGCCGGTGGCTTCCGCCTGGTCCGCGAGTCCTGCCAAAGAATCTTCGCCCTTGTAGCCGCGCAGGAAGCCGCGCAACTCCACGAAAGCGGGGAACTGTGCGGCCGCCTGGCGGGCGTCGCCGGCGTGGCGGAAATAATGGCTGATCGATTCGGCGGCGGTGGTGAGCAGTTGCGCCATGGCGGGCGCGCCGACTTCGGCGATGGCTTCGTGCGCCCCACGGATGGCGCTGGAAAGATGGATGCCGAGCGAACCATGCACCGCCCGTGCCCGGCAGGTGCGCTGATGCTGCACCAGCTTGCCCAACTCCGCCTGCCATTCGGCGAGCGTGGCGCGCTGTGGGGCGTTCAACTCGACCGCTTGAATGGCAAGAGGGATCATGCTTTCGACGGATGGGCAGCGGGTGCGCCGGTTGCGGCCGGGCGGATGGTGACGCGGATTTCGGTCGCACCGGGAGCGAACACGGAAACCTCCCAAGGAATGCCGCCCGCCTGCTCCTGGCCGGCAGCGGCCAGCAAGCCGGTTTCTTTCTGCCGCCGAAAGAAAGCGCCGAGCGCGGCCTGCGAGGTGCGCGTCTTGTGTTCCGTGGCGAGCCACGAAAGGATTTTCTGGTAGCTGATGGCCGGATTTTCCCAGCGGGTGCGCAGTTCCGCTTTGACCGGATCGGGCAGCCGATCGATGACGGAAATTTTCCCGTAGTCACGCCGCCGGAATTCACGGCGGCCGCTGGCCGGTTTGCCTGGTTTCTTGGGTGTGCTCATAACGTCAGAAAAAGGAAAAGCGGCGGGCCGGAGTCCCGTCAGCACCGGCCCGCCGCGCCCGTTCAAGCTGTTGATTGACCCCGCTGGCCATCGACGGCGCCGCGATGGCTACGGGGCGGGTAGACAATCCATGAAAAGACCCAGTGTTCGGCACAGCTTGTTCACCGTCCTGCGTTGTGGTGGCGCAGAAGATTTTCATTTCACAACACGTCGCCCGTGGCGGCCTGGACGTAGGCGACGAACCCGGCCAGGTCGCGCCCTTTCATGAGGTTCCAGGCATCGGAGGCGAAAAGCGAATGGCTCGCCATCGCGTCCTCGACGTTGGCGATCCAGTCCTGCATCACCGCGACATTGCCCTTGCACATCGCAGCCACTCCACGGTTGGCGATCGGCCTGGGCCTGAGCTTCGGCGTGATCTCGCGAAGCAGCGTCTCACCGAGCAGTTCCGCCTCGGTGAAACTGAGCTGAAGCAGCGGGGCAAGATCGCTGCGAAACAAGTCTGGCCGCTCCCTTTCCGCGTTCAGAAATGCGGTAATGAGGGTGCCGCCTTTCGCAAGGTGGCGGTTCACCAGCGCCTCGCGGACCTGGGCTTGCCGATTTATAATCATGGCCTAGGAGAGCGAGACGTTCAGGCGGATCGCGCCAGCGCTGTTCGTTACTTTGATGTCGTTGAACCAATCGAATTTCGCGATGATGTCGCGGTCGTCCTTGGTCGGAACAAAGTCGAAGCCTTTGGTGAGCCGGGTGAAGCTCTTCATGAAAGACGCGTCGCGGCGGTTGGGCTTGGAACTGCTGGCAATGATGAGCACCGCATCTGCCGGGAACATCCAGGTGACGTTTTCAACCGCGGCATTTGGAGCCGCGTCATAGATCGCGTAGGAGGGAAGGAACTCCGCGCCAGCGTGGAAAAGATTCGGGAGCGCCTGCCAGGAAAGATCGCCCTTCACGCGGGCTGTCACCTTCGGATGATTCTTGAAGTCGTCCCATGCGGCGGTGCCGAATACCACGGCGACGGCATCGCATTTGGCCTGGAGGATGAGCGCGAGGATCTGCGTGTCAATGGCCTGCACCGGGTCAACACCGCTGCCCCACACGGAAGCGCTGCCGGCACCGGCGGCGGCAAAGGCTTTGTCGATGGTTTCCTTTTCCTGAACTTGGGAGGCAATGCCCAAGAGAAAATCAAACGCATCGGCGAGCCAGTATTCGATGGCCACGGGTGCGCCGCTCAACACGTGGTCCAACGCGTGCGCCTGGCAAGTCACCTGGCCGTCCAGGGCTTCGATGGAAACATTTGTCGCCTTGCCGCCGAGCTGGCGCACGGTGTCGGGCAGGATCAACCGGCGGTCCTTGCTGTGAATCTTGTAATGCGCGGTGAGGTCGGGAACCGAAACGATCGGCGCGAGCACCTTGGCGACGCGGCGGGTGAAGTTGACGATGGCCCCGGCGGAATACTCCGTGATGAAGGGGTTGGTGGCGAAACCGGCGATGACTTCGGAAGCAGTAGGCATAATTTGGAGTGTGTTGAGTGGTGAAAAGGGCGGTTCAGTCGGGGATGCGATCGATGGGCGTTTCGAGTTCGGCGGCGAGGTTGGGCGCGGTTTCCGGAGCCGTCCATTGGCTCGCATCCCAGAGCCGGGCATGCAGGCTGGTGGCCGGGGTGAAGAGCTTGGCCATGTCGATGGCTTCGGCTTCGTCCGCGCAGAAAATGAGCAAGGCTTTGGCGATGCGCTCCACCGTCTCGTCGTAAGCCCGCGTGAGAATCGAGCGGCGGTCCTTCAATTCACTGCCGATCAGGCGCTGAAGTTTTTCCCTGGCCTTGCGGATCAGTTCCACCTCCGTTTGCACCCGCGAATACAGTTCGGCGCGAACGTCCATCTTGTTGCCGACCACATCGCCGAAGCCATGCTTGCGCGCCTGCTGGACCAGTTTTTCCAGCGGGACCGCATCCAGAGTTTCGACCGGCCAAAAGGTGGTGTCGTAAATCTCTTTGGCGAGATTCTTGTCCAGGGCGGTAATCTCGGCGCTGGTCGCATCGGCGACTCGCTTTGCCTGGAGCCACGCGGCGTGATGGTCGCGCAATTGTTGCGCGCCGGCGGCGTGGACGGTATCGGGGCGGGGCTTGGTGCGGACCTTCCGGGTTTGGATGCGTTCCGTGGCGGCTTGTTCAGTCATGATGTTGGCGGTGTTTGGTCTTCATTGGTCGTGTTCGTGGTCAAAGGGTCCGCGTCCTCGGTCGTCCAAATTTTCTCGCCCAACGCCTTCTCCACCTTGGCGCGGCCCGCTGCGGTGGCGTTCGTGCCGCAAACGATGTTGCGCACCGTTCCTTGCGCCAGGCCGGCGCGTGCCGCGAGATGCTTCGGCTTCCAATTCAAGCGGCGCAGCGCGGCGTTGACCTTGTGCCGCGCATCGAAGCGATCGAATGAGGCGCCGAGGGTTTGGTGTGTTGCAATCACGGGAAACACAAAAGCGTTTCCGTGCTTCCCTGTCAAGCTGCCTTGCGCTATTGTGCTTTCAGGTATGCAATCCGCCGTGCCTCGAAAACACCCTATCCCACCTCAGGAAATCAAAATTTGTGAGCGTCTTTTGGACGCGCGATTGCACAAGGGAATGTCTCGGGTTGCTGTGGCAAAAAGGGCCGAAATGGATAGTTCGCAACTGCGCCGATACGAGGACGGCCTTGTGCCTCTCCGCTACGACGATGCCAAGCGCTTATCGCTGGCACTCGAAGTTGGCCTTCCTTATTTGGCGGGTGTGGTGGCCCGCATGCGCGATCACCTTTCTATCGATGATTCTTCTTTCGCCGAGCACGTTAAGCCGCGTTCGCTTTTCAGCGAGATTTACACGCAGTATTTATCAGACATTGTCAAAGCGTCACCGGTAGTTCCGCCGAAAGTCTTTTTGCTTCCAGTAGGAACAAAGATCGAGGCACCGACCCGCGAAGCTGCGGAGAAGATGGCTGAGAGCGTGCGGAGGGATGGGTATTCAGTGAAATTGAAAGGCAAGGTAGTCGAGTTCACGGTCGACTATAGTGGCTGGTTTGTTGGCGACGCGGACGAGGCCGGTTCCAAAGAGCCAGAGGCGCCGAGTCCCCAACGAAAGCCAAGGCCGAAAAAATAACGCCGTAGCTTCACGGTTGACATGCTTACGTTATACCGTAAGTATTTGACATGGTCGAACGACCAACCCCCCACCTAAAACGGCTTTTCGCTCGCGTTCGTCGCCTCACGACTGAACGCGGCTCGAAGCAGAAGCTCGCCGATAGTCTCGGCGTTGCTGCACCGCGCTTGTCCGAATGGATGAGAGGCGACGTTGAGCCAGGCGGGGAAACCACACTTCAACTGCTCCAGTGGGTCACGGCAGAGGAAGCCAAACAAAAAAAGACCGCTGCGATGCTTGTAACATCGCAGCGGCGTAAGACCCGATCAGCCAAATCCACATTCAATGAAAAAGTCCAACCGGATCGAAAGAAAGGGTGCCACCCGCGCCCGTCAGGCGCAAGAAAAACGCCCCGCTAAAGCCTCCGTCCCTCCCAAGGCATTCCCCTGCCATCGGCTCGCGCCGCGCTCACCCGCGGAGCTGCGCGAGCTGATCCACTACACGGCCAATCTCGGCGAGCACGTCGTTTCGCGCGTGCTGTCGGGCGGGGACGTGCAACATCTCTACGCGCACAACGATGATCTGCTGATGGTGCAGGAATCGGTGCTGTTTGCAGAGCGCGGAGGGCGGCGTTCGCTCTCGGAATCGCTCTGGGATTGCCGCCGTTCTCTCGCGAGCTTTCTGAAGCACCGGCCGCGCCTGCGTTTCATCCGCCACCTGTCGTTTGAAGTGATGCGCGATGCCGACGTGATGACCTGGGCGGAAAGGATGGAGGTGGGGGCGCGGTTCTCACCGGAGTTGCGGCGCAGACTGTGGGGCCAAGAGGAAGCCGAAGGGACGACCAAAGGCCGGCTGATCTTGCGCACCGTGAACAGGAGCGACGGGGGAGATCGCCGCACCATTTATGATCGCTGCGGAGTATTCACCCTGGAGATCGAAGAGACGGGCGAGACTAAGGCCATGGAGCGCGAGGATGTGCTGTCCGACCTTTACCAGATGATCGCCCGGCCTCTCCTGGAAGAGCGGATTCCCGCCGTGTTCCGATCCGAATTCCGGGTGGAGTTTTGCGACCGGGAAGAGCACGCGGCCGAGGCGAAAGACGTGCGCGTGTAGTCCGCCCGATAGAGCGAGCGCGCAGCGCCGGGAGAGCCGACAAGGCTCCCCGGCGCTTTTCGTTTCCAATGGGGCGCTGGGCTTTTTCTTACAATCCGGGGTAGCGGGTGATTGCTGGGCTCTAGGTATGAGGAGCGGAAGCTGTCTTTTGACAGCCCCGCCACATTATGAACCAACACCATCCATGGCGGAAACGTCACCAGGCCCACAAACGCGCGAAGCTCCATTCCCAAGCCGGCCTCGAATTGCCGCTGGTGATAAACCTAGGCTTATCCCACCCGCCGCCATTGCAAACGTTTTCATTGCCGCCCGAAAACTCGCATCTGGTCGGAGACAGCACCGGGGCTGTCTGACAGCCTCGCGCTTTTCGTGGTGCGGTGGACAAAAAAAGATGGAATGCTGCGCTCCGGCCCGGCAATTCCGCTACTTCCATGAATCAATTAATCGCGGCTCCCAAGAGAGATTATCCGATCTGCGTTTGCCTCTACGTGTTCGCTGGCGCGACGTTCTTCGCCGCTCTGGTGCTGGTGGCCCTCGCCTTTTCCCTCTCCGAACCTTTCCAGTCGACTGCCATTGCCGGCGGTGCCGTGCTCTCTTCTCTTCTATTGGTGGCGATCGCGGAAATGCTGGCGTTGCTCTATTCGGTCTTTGAACGCGGGGCAGCGCCTCTGGTGCCCGAAACTCCGACGTTTTTGTATGTGAGTGGCGGCGATATTCGCGGGCCTTTGAGCTTGGCCGTGCTGCGCTCCATGCGCGCCTTCAAAGGCGAAGCGCGACCGATCACCGGGGAAACGATGGTTTGCCAGCCGGGCGGCACAGCGTGGGTCCGCCTGGCCGATCTGGATGCGTGAATATGACGGCCCTTATTTTGATCGCGTCCTCTAGCCAGCATGCAGAAACAGTTGCTCTTCGGCTGGCGGCGCTGTGGCCAGAAGTCGTGCGCGGGGCCGCGACGGGTCTGGTGGTTTCGATCATTCTAGGAACGATTTACCTCTGCCGTGATTCAGTCCGCACATATTGGTTAAAGCGGAAACTCATTCGCTCGCTCCAGGGAATTTCGTCCGGAGGTGGAATCCGGGGTATCGTTACTGGGATTGCAAACTCAACTGGCCGAGACTTCACCGTGAGGGAGGTTCTGATGCTAACGGACATGGGCGACTTCGTCTTTATTCCAACGGGCGAAATATCGACTATATCGAAGCCTCCACGACTCACCCGAGATGAAAAACGGCGCATCAAAAAGGGTGAGCAAATTCAAGGGCGAACCCAGATTTTCTATGCCAAGCGAGAGCACGGCAGCACCGAAGCTTTTCCCGTCGTGAAACCTTTCACTTCGCATTCATTCAATTTGCCCCTCCAAGCACTGACCAATGAGGTGAAAACAAGCGGGATGCGTGTCTTGATTGAGTATCGCACCTTCGGTGGCGAAGTGAAATTGCTCACGGTGGACAGCAAGGGATGGGCAACCACGACCCACCAAAAGAACATCGAGCATCTGCGGAGTGAACTCTTGAACGGCAACTTGAACCGGGCGCGGCGGATGTTCCATCTCCCGGAAATCCCGATGCCTGGCGCCGAGTCAGGCGCTAATTTTCCCGTTCCAGAATCGCCCCCCACAATTGTTCTAGCAGGCGCGATGAAAGGTTGTGCGGCGGGGTCAACCATAGATCCGAACAGCCTGCGGGATTAAGCATCTATGAAGGTGCTCTAAAGAGGCCGTGTAGAGACGGTGCAGGCATCGTGCGCGAGCCGTTCATGGATTCACTTGTGCCACGTGCGCAAACTCGGATTTGCGCCCGAAATCTTATAATCTCTGGAAAAGAATGGTTCACAGGTTCACACGTCCCCGTTTACATCCCACTTCTGAATTTTGCATGTCCATCGTGTCCATTTACTCTGTTGGGACGTGTGAACTGGCGCGGACATCCATTTTAAGGGATCGCTAGACTCTTAAGAAGTGGGAAGCGAAGGGATCCCCTGAAAAGCACCCAAACAAAATGGGCATCTACTCTGATTTCTGACCTTTTCTGACCTCTTCTGGCCTTTTCTGACTTCTTGGGGGAAAATTAAGAAGTGGGATGTAAACGCACATCCAGAGCAGTAAAAACTGCGCCCGGCGGGGGTCGAACCCACAACCTTCGGCTTCGGAGGCCGACGCTCTATCCAGTTGAGCTACGAGCGCGTGAGCCGGGGAACGTAGTGGCGGAGTCGCGCGGTGAAAAGCGGAAACTGACGGTCCCTTCACCGCCCAGCCGGAATCCGCAATTCGAAATCAAAAATTCTCTACAGTCCCTCGATCTTCCACTGCTGCTCCTGGGCATTCGTGTAGGTCGTCTGGATGAGAGTCGAGCTCGCGACAGGGGCATTGGGCGCGACGGCCAGCACCTTGCCGTCGTTTTGCGAGGTCAATTTGAAGTAGTCGCCTTCCACCTTCTCGAGCTTCCACTTTTGCAAAGAGGAGGTCTTGTTCACGTTGGACTGCTGCACCGTCGCGCCGTCGTCGGTCACCACTTTGGGTGCGGGCGTTGGCGTTGGCGTCGCAGGCTTGGGCGTCGGCGATGTTGGAGCCTTGGTCGCGTTGGACGTATTCGGCGGGTTGAGGGTGGGCGGGTTGGTGGGCACGTTAATCGCCTTGCCACTCTCCATACCCACCAGCATGTAGTAGTCATTGCCCTCGGGAATGAGGTGCCACTGCTGGTGGCCGCCGTTATTGAAAGTGTTGGTCTGCAGCTTATGCCCGTCGTCCCGCGAATGGTTTTCGACTTCGATGACCTTGCCCGTTTTGCGATTGGTGAGCTTGTAACGGCCATCCGGCACCTTGCCTTGAGCGATCATCGCTGTGCGGTCCTTCTCGACCTTGGCGATGTCGGCGGCGGCGGTCACGGCGAGGGCCTGCGTCTTGGGCGCCAGCTTGCCTTGCACCGCCTTGAGGGCTTTGAGCGCCGTGCGCTTCTGATCCAGGGTCTTGGCTCCTTTCCAGCCGTCGGTCGCCATTTGATACGCGGTGTATTCCTCGACGTAGTCGGTCGCCAGCGGCTTGAGGCCATCGAGCCACGATTCGGGCCCCACGAAATCCGCCTGCCGGAAGCGACGGAAGAATTCCGCGCCTTCTTCCACGTCTCCGGCTTCCCAATCCTTCATGCCGTAAAACAAATAGGCCGCCGGCCCAAAGCTGCCCGCGGCCACCTTCGTCGTCTTGGCGTCGATGACGTGCTCGCTGGTCATCTGTCGTGCGGTCTCGACAAAAAAGTTCGCCAGCGTCTGGTCCGCCTCACTCTTCGAAAAGGGGCCGCGCGCCACGACTCGCTGAAAGGCTTCGATCCCCTCCGGGCGGTGCCCGGTGGCAAACTGCGCGAGTCCGGTCAACATATCCGCCCAATTCAGCCAGGGCTGTTTGGGCTTCTGCGCGGCCACCGCCGCCAGCGCCGTGACCGCTTCGGCCGGTTTTTCGCCGGCCAGGTCACTGATCCCCTGGGCCACGAGCGCGCTGCCCTTCTTGGCCTCTTCCTCCGGCGATCCGGAGAAGATCCTGTTGCGGAAAAGCACGCCCCCGCCCACCAGCAGGATGAGCACGCCCACCATCACGAAACTCAACCAGCCCATCGCCTTCTTCTGCTCGTCCGTCTCCAGCACCACGCGCTTTTCCCCGGCCTTGCCGCGGCCCGCTTGCAATTCGTTCAAGGCGTATTCGAAATGCTCGATGAGTTCGTCGTAGCTCTGGTAGCGCTGATCGGGGTCCTTGTTCAGCGTGCGATTGATGACGTAGGCCGTGTTGCTCGAGATGTGCGGCGCGAATGCCTGGAGGCTCACCGCTTGGTTCTTCAAGTGCTTGAGCGCCACCAGCGACGCATTCTCCGCCTCGAACGGCGGCCGCCCCGCGAGCGCATGAAACAGCGTGCCCCCGAGCGAGTAAATGTCGCTCCGGAAATCCTCCGGCTTTTGATCCAGCTTCTCGGGAGCCACATAGTACGGCGTCCCCCAGATCTCGCCGCGCACTTTTGCCTCGTCCTCGGCAAAGATCGCCAGGCCGAAGTCCACGATCTTCGCCGTGTGCGCATCGGTGAAAAGAATGTTACCCGGCTTGACGTCGCGATGGATCAGCCCGGCCTGTTGCGCCGCCCGCAACCCGCTGGCGATTTGCATGCCCACCTCCAGCACCTGCGCCTCGGCCACGCGCCCTTGCAACTCAATAAGACGATCGAGCGTCCCCTTCTCCACCAGCTCCATGGCGATATAAAAACGCCCGTGATCGATGCCGGTGCTGAAGACGCGCACGACGTGCGGATGATTGATCGACGCCGTGATCGCAGCCTCGGTCTCCAGTTGCTTGATCTGCTCGGCGGTGCCGCTGCTCTTGCGCAGGAGTTTCAGCGCCACCATGCGGTCGAGCGAAGTATCGTGAGCCTTGTAGACCGCGCCCATGCCGCCATGGCCGAGCATGTCGACCAATTGGAAATGGTCGATCATCGAGCTCACCGTCGTCGGCGCGCCACAGGCTGGGCACACGACCGCGGCGAGGGGTTCTACTTCGGAAACATCCATGGCCGCGCCGCAATCGGGGCAATTCTGGATGAGTGGTTCGTCGACGTTGGTATCGTTGTCCACGGGTCTGGAGCGTGTTAGGGGGAGAATCGGCTACGCAGGTAGCACTGCGCGTGCCTAAAATTCAGATGTCGTCAGGGAAGTTGCGAGGACAAATTGCAAACCAACCACATTTAATCCGCCAAACGTCCGACCCCGTCGCCGCGCGCGAAGCAAGGGTATGACTACCATGAACCTCAAAGGCAACTGGAACGAAATCAAAGGCAAGCTTAAGCAGAAATACGGTCAACTGACCGATGACGACCTCACCTTCGCCGAAGGCAAGGAAGACGAACTCCTGGGCCGGCTGCAAAAGCGGCTCGGCAAATCCAAGGAGGATGTGCGCAAGGAAATCGAAGAATTCTAAGCGCTACGCTTAACCGAAGAACAATCAGCGCCCGCGGTTCGCCGTGGGCGCTTTTTATTTTCGGTCGATGACGCGGTCGAAACAACCCACCATTTGCGGTCAGAAAGTGACCTTCACTCTCTCGCCGGTGGTTAAGTTTGTATCCAAGACTCCTCAGACGAGCACTTCGCGGATGACGTTGCCGTGGACGTTGGTCAGGCGGCGGCGCACGCCATTGTGTTCGAAGGTGAGTTGCTCGTGATCGAGGCCGAGCAGATGCAGGATGGTGGCATTGAAGTCGTAGAGAGGATGAATGTCCTTCACCGCTTTCTGGCCGAGCGGATCGGTCTCGCCGTGGCTCACGCCGGGCTTCACACCGGCGCCGGTTAGCCAGCAGGTAAAGCCGTCGGGATTGTGATCACGGCCCTGCGCCCCTTTTTGAAAGAAGGGCATGCGGCCAAACTCCGTGCACCAGACGACCAGCGTGTCGTCGAGCAAGCCGCGTTGCTTGAGATCCCGAATGAGGGCCGCGGCCGGCTGGTCGAGGATCGCGGCGTGCTTGTCGTACTGCTCCTTGAGCTTGTTGTGCCCGTCCCAGTTGAGTTCGCCGCCGCTGGCGTAGGCGCCGTTGAAGAGTTGCACGAAGCGCACCCCGCGCTCGACGAGCCGGCGGGCGAGGATGCAGTTGCGCGCGAAGCCCGCTTTGTTCGGATTCGAGGCATCGTCGGCGCCATAGAGTTTCAGGATATGCGCGGGCTCGGTGCTGAGGTCGCTGATCTCCGGCACGCTGAGTTGCATGCGCGCGGCCAGTTCGTAGCTCGCGATCCGCGCGGCCAGCTTGCCGTCGCCGGGATGCTCCTCGAGGTGGCGCGCGTTCATGCGTTGCAGGAGCGAGCGCGCGGCTTCGTCACTCCCTTTGCTGATACTCGCCGGCGGCGCGAGATGGCGCACCGGCTCCTTCGAGCTCATGGGCGTGCCTTGGAACACGGCGGGCAGAAAACCGGGGCCCCAGTTGTTCGACCCCGCCTGCGGGACGCCGCGCGGATCGGGGATGGCGACGTACGCGGGCAAATTCTGGTTCTCGCTGCCGAGCGCGTAGCTCACCCACGAACCGATGCTCGGAAATCCATCGAAGGTGAAGCCGGTCGAGAGAAAATTCTCCGCCGGGCCGTGGGTGTTGCTGATGCTGGTCAGCGAATGAACGAACGCGATGTCGTCGGTCAATTCCGCAAGATGCGGGACCATGTCCGATACCCATTTCCCCGTCTGACCGCGTGGTCGAAATTCGTACTGGGGTCGCGCGAGATTGCCCGCCGGCCCTTGAAACGTCACCGCCGGTCCGCCTTCCAGCGGCTTGCCATCGTGGGCGATCAACTCCGGCTTGTAGTCCCAAGTCTCGAGCTGGCTCACCGCGCCGGCACAAAAAATCATGATCACATTTTTCGCCTTTGGCGCAAAGTGCGGCGGGCGGGGTGCGAAGGGATGCGACGGGTCGATCACCGGCGCGGGCGCGGACGCGGCCAGCAAACCGTCGAGCCCGAGCAGGTTCGTCAGCGCGATGGAGCCGAGCGCGGTGGCGGTATTCGAGAGAAAGCTCCGCCGGTTCAGTAGGTGACGGCCAGTCAGCGAAAAATGTTCGGCAGGATGACTCATGGGAGGAAGAGGAATTCGTTGCTGTTGAAAAGCACGCGACAGAGCGTTGCGAGGCCATCCGCGCGCACCACCGGTTCGGCGTCGCGCAGTTCCTCGGCGTGGGGATCGCGGCTGAACGCGAGCTGGTAGGCGCGCCGGATTTGTTTCACCGCATCGTCGCCCGCTTCCGTCTTCACGCGCGCCGCAAACGCGGCGGATTCGTCGATCGTGAATTGGCTGTTGAACAGGTTCAGCGCCTGAATCGGCGTCGTCGATTCCCGGCGGTGGGCCGTGCTCTGACCGGCATCGGGACAATCGAAGGCACCAAACACGGCCTCGCGTTCCCGGCGGACTTTGTGCGCGTAGATCATGCGCCGCAACCCGTCGCCGCGGTACGATTCGACCGGCTTGAAGCCACTGAGCCCGCCGCGTTTGTCGAATAGATCAAAGCCCCGGCCAAACATTTTTACGCTGAGGCGCCCACTTACCGCGAGCATCGCATCGCGGATGGTCTCGGCTTCCAGGCGCTGCGAAGGATAGCGCCACAGCAGGCGATCATCGGCATCCCTCGCCTGCGTTTTCGCGTCGATGCGGCTCGATTGACGATAGGCCGCGGAAAGCACCATGAGCCGGTGCATGTGCTTCATGGACCAACCGGACTGCATGAACTCCGCAGCCAGCCAGTCGAGCAACTCGGGATGCGACGGCTTCACGCCGTTGTGACCAAAGTCGCTGGGCGTCTCGACCAGGCCGGTGCCAAAGTGCCCCTGCCAGATGCGGTTCACCATCACGCGGGCGGTGAGCGGATTCTGCGGACTCGCAATCCAGTCGGCCAGTGCTTTACGCCGTTCCTGCTCGGCGGTTTCCTTCGGCAATTGCAAGCTGCCCAACGTGCTCAGCACGGCAGGCACAATTTCATCCTTCGGCTGTTCGGGGTCGCCGCGATTCAACAAATGGATTTCGTCCGGCGCGCGGAACTTTCCAGCGAAGACCTTCTGGCCGATCTCCACCGCCGCGATCTTCTCCTCGAGCGCGCTCTTCTCCCGCATCAAGCGGGTCGCTTCCTGCACTTCGTCTTTGCTCAGTCCCTTCGTCGAGAAGGCGACTGGTTTCTTATCCTTTGGTTCGAACGCCCGTCGGTCACTGCTATCCGCCACCGCCCGCCAGTCGCCCGCGGCATCGGCGACTTCGATGAGGTACTCGGTGGCCAGCCGGTCCTTGAATTTGCCTTCGCGATCACGCCCCCACACCACGCGATCGACGGTGTGCTCCTCGGGAAATTCCAACACGATCCAGCCCCGCCCCGTTTGATTCGACATCCAACTGTGCTCATTGCCGTACTGGCCATCATTGATGTGCCGCAATTCGTGGCGGTCCGCGACCACCGTATCGCCGGAGGACGTGGCGGTGGTGCCGCCGCTCGCCAGCGCGACGTTGCGACCCGCGGTGTCGAAGACTTCCAATTCGTCGATACAGGACTCGAGTCGATTCGTCTGCTTGATCGTGAACCGCACCCGCTTCGCCTTCACCGGCGCAAAGCGGTCCGTGTTCACGCGGGTGTTCACCGGCGGACGTTCCGCACCGGCCTTCGCCAACGGCACGAAACGCGCGAGATGCTGGTCGATCATCGCCGATTGCGCGGCCAATGATTTGCTCTCGCCCCGCAGCGTCTCGGCTTCCGGCGTGTGCAAGTCGCGGTCTTGGTACTCCACACCGGCGACGAAGGCCTGCATCGCGTAGTAATCGCGCTGCGAAATCGGGTCGAACTTGTGATCGTGGCAGCGCGCGCAGCCCACGCTCAGGCCGAGAAAGGTCTGGCCGATATTCATCACGATCTCATCCAGCGAGTCCTGACGGGCGAGACGTTTCGAAGGCTCGTCCTTGCCGATCTGTCCCGGCAACAGCACGGAGGCAGTAACGAGGAAGCCAGTCGCCGCGTCTTCACCCAGCGTGTCGCCCGCGATCTGCTCGCGAATGAAACGGTCATACGGTGTGTCGCGATTGAACGCGCGGATCACATAGTCGCGATACGGCCACGCGTTGGGGCGTTCGGTATTCACTTCGAAGCCGTGCGTGTCCGCATAGCGCACCACGTCGAGCCAGTGTTGCGCCCAGCGTTCCCCGTAGCGCGGCGAATCCAACAGCGCATCGACCACGCGTTCATAAGCATCGCTGCGCGCATCTTTGACGAAACTCTCGACCTGGTCCGGTGACGGCGGCAGGCCGGTCAGATCAAACGAAACGCGCCGCAGCCAGGCCACGCGTTCCGCCTCGGGAGCGGGTCGCAATCCTTCCTTCTCCAGTCGCGCGAGGATGAAACGGTCGACGTCGTTGCGCGGCCAGGCTGTGTCTTTCGTCTCCGGCAGAGCGGCCTTCGCCAACGGCTTGAACGACCAATGATCGCGTTTGTCCTGCACTTTCACCAAGTCCACGCCCTCGGGCCATACCGCGCCTTGTTCGATCCAGGCGGTCAGGGTCGCGATCTCCGCCTCCGTCAGGCGATCCCCTTTCGGCGGCATGCGCTCGTCTTTGTCCTCGCTCGTCACCATCTGGATCAGCGGACTCTCTTTCGCCTTGCCCGCGATGATGTCCGGTGCGTGGTCGTCGCCGCCCTTCAGCGCCGCGGCTCTCACGTCAAGCCGCAGCCCCGATTTCTGCTTCTTCTCCCCGTGACACTCATAGCAGCGCTTTTCGAGGATTGGGCGCACGTCGCGCACGAAATCCGTGGGCGCGGCCACCAAGCCGCCGTTAACCGTGAGAAAAAAGAGCGCAGAGAAAATGAGTTTCATCGATCAGCCGTAAGGATTCCCGGCGGCGAACAAGCCGCGCACTTCGTCGTCGCTCATCGCCCGGCCAAGGATCAGGAATTCGTCAATGCGCCCGCTGAGTTTGCGGTCTTGTTTGTCCCAATTGCCGATCTGTGCCGGACCGAGGCGCGCGGGGTGCGCGATTTCCTGGAGCGTCTCCTTATCGAGTTGTCCGTTCAGGAAAAAGCGCACGGAGCGCGCGGCGGAATCGTAGACGGCGGCGAGATGCACCCAACGCCCCTGCTCCGGCAAAACGGGCGTGCGCGAGTCGGGATACCCATCATGCTCTTCGAAGCCCTCGGCCAGCGTATTGCCAAAGAGCGCCAGTCGCATCTTCGTCGTGCGCGTGACCATCCAATGGACCTGGCCGGGGTTGTTCTTGCTCCAGCCATCCGTGTGGATAAGCGATTGATACGGTTCGCCGAGCCGATCGAGCCGCACCCACGCGGCCAACGTCAATTGTGGCCATTCGTGATCGCCACCGGCATCGAGTTTCATGTGATCGCCCACGCTGACGAACTCCGGCGCGTGCGAACCCGGCCAGCGGCCCTGAACCATGCGGTAGCTGCCGGACGGAAGATCATCACCTTCAAAATCGAGCAACGCGATGAGCGCCGGATCGCTGCGCAAGGCCGCCAGCGCCGCATCCGCATGCGTCCGCTGGCCCACGGCGAGCGCGGCCCGCAGCAAGGACACTTCCTCGGGCCGAATGAACGCCGCGGAGCGCAGCTCGCGCGTGTTGCCCGCGCCGGATTGCAGCGCGTAGGCCTCCCCATCGCGCAGGCTCCGGCGGTTGCCACCACCCGACGATTGCGCGATGACCTCGCCTTGGAAAACGTGCACTTCCGCCTCGCCCCGCAACGGCACATCGACGCCAAATTTCGTCCCGAGGTCGACCGCCTTGCCCGTCGGCGTGATCACGGTAAATCCTTTCGCCGGCGGCGGCACTTCTGCCGCCACCCGCCCCGCGTAGAGCTGCAACAGATCGGCGTGGCGGCATTCGAATTCCGCCGGGGCCTCGATCACCAGTTGCACCCCACGCCCATAGACCAAGCCCAGCGTACCTTGCACCAGCGTGAGGCGGCCATGCGGCAATGTCTCCGCGACAGCCAGGGCCCGGCCCTCATGAGTGAGCAGCGCACCGGCATTCTGCGTGATCCGCACAAAACCCACCGGTCGCCGCCCGCGCACCCACAATGCTCCACCCACGGCACTGACGGTCAATGCCGCCGCCGCTGCCAGCCACTCGCGACGGTGCCAGGACCTCCCCGCGATCCCCTTTTCAGCTGACACCGGTTCAAATGGAATCACCTTCGGACCCGCCTCTCTGACCCGCTGCATCACGTCCTGGACAAACGCTTCGCTGCTGCGTGGCACACGGGCGAGAGTGGCTTGGACAAAGCCTTCCGACGCGGCAGCCCCCTCGGCGGCGGTGAACCCAAGCAGACGATGCATTTGAAATAAATCGGCCGCCCGCTTTTGCAGTGGCTCGTTTTCGGCCAGCAGCCCGCGCAGCTCGGCATGGCCGGCTTCATCGAGTTCGCCTTCGAGAAAATCCGCCCACACTTCGACGAAGCGTTCTTCCGGCGTCATGCGGTGCCTCCCGTCTCCGCGGCGAGCTTTTGTTCGATGCACTCCTGCAGTTTTTGCCGCAGCAGCCAGAGTTGCTTCTTCACCGCGGCAATCGAGCGGCCCGTCCGCTCCGCCATTTCCTGCAAGGGAATCTCGTCCGTATAGCGCCAATCGATGAATCGCCGCCCCGGCTCGCCCAGTGTCTCGAGGCAGGTGCGCAGATGAGCCAGACGCAATGCGGTTGCGCCCGCGGGTTCCGCCGCCCGTCGTTCGAGTTCACGATCGAGAATGTCCGGCGCATAGCGGGTGTAATAATCCGCGAGCCGGCGCAGGCGCGTGGCTTCGGTCATGAGCTGATAACGCGCGATGGTGAACAGCCACGCCGGAAAGCTCGTGCCTTCCTGAAATTCGCCGAGCCGGGTGAACGCCGCGATGAAGGTCCTTTGCGCCACTTCATCGCAATCGCCGCCGGGCGGGCAATGCACCGCCACCCAACCCCGCACCGGCCCCTCGAACCGCCGCACAATAGCCTCAAACGCCGCCAGGTCCCCTTCCCGGGTGCGGCGGATGATGTCGGGAGGCAGGGAGTCGTCGGTCATCGGGGGTGCTGGATCTTCACCAATGAAATGGCACGAACCAGCAAAAGGTTACCCCCCTCAAATCGCGGCGCCGTCGACCACCTTGGCTCAAAGCCGCTGCGGATCGCCTTCCGACACGAGACTACCCATGGCTCCCGTCGCAGAATCGTCCCCGGACGGTGTCCCGCAAACCCGCTCGTATTCTTGCTCGTAGCGCGGGTGGTTCGTGCCCATGAGCCGGTCCCAGACGTTGAAATAGAGACCGTAATTATAGTTCACGTAACGATGGTGCATGTTGTGATGCACGGACGTGTTGTGCCAGCGCGTGAAGGAGCTCCGCAGAAACCATTTCGGCAGGATCTCAAAGCCGAGATGACCGAAGACGTTCATCACCGTCATGTAGAAAAGCCAGAGCACGGCGACGATCGGGTGCATCGGCAGGACCAGGGCGGCGAGCGGAAAGATGATCGCCTGCACCAGCGCCTCCAGCGGCTGAAAGGAAAACGACGCCCACGGAGTGGGATTGTGGCTGAGGTGGTGCACGCGATGGAACATCGGGAACAGCGGGCGCCAGTGCATGAGCCGGTGCGTCCAATAAAACCACGTGTCGTGAATCACGATCATCGCGCCCAGCGATACGCCCATATACAGCCAGCCGCGGGGCTCGATGTGGGTATAAAGTTTCGACCAGCCGAGCTTGTAAAGGATAGCGGTGAGCAAGCCCGAGCCGCAGAAGACCAGGAAAGAAAGGAGGCTGTAGGCCACCTCCATCCGCATCTGCGAGGATTTCGGAAACGAGTCCTGAATCTTCCGCCCGAGCAACCGCCGGCGAAACCAAACGTAGAACACCAGGTACGCCCCACCCGCAAACAGGCCATAGCGCACGAAATGCGACACATACTCAAATAGCATGAGCTTCTCGATGCGGCTGAGAGCGACGGGATCGATGTGCATGGCGGGGTACCGGACTTTGTAATGCAAAAACCCAGTGACAGCCAGCAGTTCCACGCCGCCATCAAATGCCAATCAGTTCGCGCAGCGGCTGGCCGTTGTCGGTGAGGCGGCGGGGGCGGCCGAGCGGGTCGATGAATTCGCCGGCGGGGTCGAGGCCGAGGAGATGGAAGATCGTCGCCGCGAGGTCCGGCGGAGAGACCGGGCGCGAGGCCGGAAACGCGCCGAGGTGATCGCTCGCGCCGACGATCTGCCCTCCGCCAATGCCCGCTCCGGCGAGCACCACCGAGAAGCACGATCCCCAGTGGTCGCGGCCACCCGCGGCATTGATCTTCGGTGAACGCCCGAACTCCCCCATCACCACGACCAGCGTCTCGTCGAGCAATCCCCGCGATTCGAGATCGGCGATGAGCGTGGCGAAAGTGCGGTCGAATTGCGGACAGAGCACATCGCGCACACGGCCCGCGTTGTTCTGGTGCGTGTCCCAGAGCGGATTGCCGATGTTTTCGTCGCCGGACTCGCGCGGCCAGTTCACCTGCACGAGCCGCACTCCCGCCTCCACCAGGCGGCGCGCGAGCAACACACTCTGGCCCAGCTTGTGCCGGCCGTAATTGTCACGCAACGCGGGAGATTCGCGCTCGATCTCGAAGGCGCGCCGGCTCGCGTCCGAGTGCAGCACGTCGAACGCCTTGTGGTGCATGTGATCCAGCGTCGCCATCGCCTCGCTTTGCGCATTGTCCCGGAAATGCGCGTCGAACTGCTGGAGCAAATCGAAGCGTTCGGCCAGGCGCACGCTCGTCACCCCGTCGGTGAGGCTCATACCCTCGATGCGCATCGGCTGCTGCGTCGGGTCGCACTGGATCATCATCGGATGCCACGCCGGTCCCATGAATCCGCCATTCTGTCCGGGCCACACGATGTTGCCGTTGTTGTGGATGAGTTCCGGCAAAACTACCGAGGAGAGCGGCGAGCGCACGCTGGGTTTCAAGGTTCCGACGACCGACGCGATGCTCGGCCAATCCTGCGGGCCCGCGGGCACGTTCTCGGCCTTCGACGGCGGCACGTAACCGGTGAGCATGAAGGCCCCGCTCGTGGAATGCGCGTTAATGTCGGTCGTCATCGAGCGAATCACGGCGAGCCGATCCGCCACGCGTGCGGTGTGCGGCAGCGTCTCGCAAAAGTTCAATCCAGGCACGTTGGTCGCGATCGGACGGAATGTCCCGCGAATCTCCAGCGGCGCGTCCGGCTTCGGGTCGAAGGTATCGTGCTGGGGCGGACCGCCGCTCAGGAAGAACACGATGCACGATTTCGCCCGGCCAAAGCTCGCCCCCTTGTCGCCGGCCGCTTGCGCTGCACTCGCGCGGCCAGCACCCAGCCCCTGGAGCGAAATCCCGAGCGCGCCCAAGCCTCCAATGCGCAGCCACTCCCGGCGGCGCAATCCGCCGACAGGGGCATTCGGGCTGTGCAAGGGGGTAAACACGGCGGGGCTGACTTTAAGGAGACAACCCGCCGGGAGCAAAGTCTTAGCCCGGATATTTCTATCTGGCCCGGCCTTTCACGGTGATCAAAATCACCGCGACGAGGATGAACGCGCCGGCCAGCAGTGCGCCGGCCGGCAGCGGCTCTTTCAGCACGATCCATCCGACCACCACCGCGATGAGCGGGTTCACATAGGCATAGGTCGAGACACGCGCGGGCGTGCTCACCCGCAACAGCCAAACATAACAAGTGAAACCCACGAGCGAACCGAAGACGGTGAGATACACGAAGGCTTCAGCCGATTGCGCACTCACATCGTGCAGGCTCCAGTTCCGCGTCTCTCCGAGCAAGAGACTGGCGAGCAGCATAAGCACGCCACCGGCAAGCATCTGCATGGAGATGGCCTGCAATGCCGAGGTCGGCTGTCGCGCGTGGCGCGAGAAGATGGAGCCGCCGGCCCAGCAGACGGACGCTGAGAGCAGCATCACCGCGCCCGCGGGGTCCATGACGCCGTGGCCCTGCGCATCGCGACTGGCCACGATGAGCACCACGCCCACGAAACCCAGCCCGAGCCCGGCGAAGACCAGGCCGTGCGGACGCCTTCCGCCGGGGCGCAGCCAATCGAGCACCAGCATCCAGAGCGGTGTGCCGGCCACGGTCAGCGCAGTGATATTGGTCGGCACGCGTTTTTCCGCCCAGCTCACGCCACCATTGCCCACGAGCAGGAGCAGAGCGCCGAGAATGAAGGCATCGCGCCAGTGGATCGCCTGCGGACGAGGAGCACCGCGGCGGCGCATGATCGCGTAGAGCACACCGCCGGCGACGATGAACCGCGCCCCGGCCATGAGAAAGGGCGGGATCGTCTCGATCGCGAGGCGGATACCGAGATAGGTGGAACCCCAGATGACATAGACGGCGGCAAACGCGCCGGCGACCATCCACACCTTGGGTGCGGCTGGCGGGGTGCGGGCTATCTCCGGTGCGGGGACGGCGCGCTCGCGGCGGCAAGGCGTGAGCGCACTCATACGTCGCTGAACAATTGTGGAAAGCAACACCGGAAATCCGCCAGGGCACACCGGCGCGCCGCTTCGATCGAAAGACCGGCCTCGCGATAGATGCGCGTGAGCAGGCCGACGCGGTGGCCGGGGCCGGGCTGCGGCGCAGGGCGCACGGGAGGCTCCGGCAGGCGGGTGAGGTTATCGGTGATCATATGGCTCGGTGTGGTTGGAGCGAGCCAAGGGCGGCGAAACAAAAATCCCACCGCCTTTGGCCAGCGGTGGGTTTGATGAAAGAAAATGTGTTTCGGATCGGGTTCAGTTTCTTTCCCCACTGCGCTGGAGAATCGCGCAGACAGCCCAAAGGACGGCCATCGAGCGCGAGCTCGCGTGCGGTCGTTTGGCGATGGTGGAATAGAAGTTCATTGAACTGCGAACCTTGTAACGGCAATGGCGCGGTCCGTCAAATTGATATTCCCAAGACGCGGCAGGAATTCTGACGAAATTGACCGTGAACTATCTTCTCTTCGTGGAGCGTCCCAAGCTCGGGTCGCGACTCGACCAGCCTTCGGCGGTCGACCGCGTCACCGGCACGCAAAACATCGACACCCTGACCAACCGCGCGCCGCAGACCGTCACGACCAGCGACGTCGTCCTCCACAAAGATACCATGGGCGGTGGCTGGACCTACAACAACGGCGGCCGCCTGCGCGCCGAAGACACGGTGGTCGGCGTTTGGGTGCGCGTCTCCCAAGGCGGCCAGGTCATCGCGGAATACGCGAATCCCCCGACGGTCACCAAGCGCGGCTGGGATACGAAGTAACTGGCGGCGCGCGCCGATTACTTCTTGTCACCCGCCGCCACGAGCTGCACATCGCAGATCTCACAGTCCGAGCCGTACTGCGGCAGCACGAATTTGAACTCGATCATCGCCAGCGTCGTCGCCGCCAGTTTCTTCAGATTGTGCTCCTTGAATCCCACGGTGAACGTCTTTTCCATGCTCTTCCACTCGTTGCCGCTGCTGAAAGGTTCCGTCACGTTCACTTCCTCGTGCGTTTCATCCTTCTGCGCTTTCGCGCCGCCACGGTCGTTTTTCACGAATTTCGTGGCCACATTTTCCGCCGCGCCCAGATAGGCCACAGTGCACGCGCCATCGGTGATCCCCTTGCCTTTCACCTTGAAGGTCAGCTTGTAAGTGCCGCCGACCTTCAGTTCAGGCAGCGATTGGCGCATGAGGAAAGCATCGGCCATGCGATTCCATCCCGCCCAGCGCACGTCCACCGGCACCCATTCTTCCCGCCAGTAGCGGAAGTAATCGAGGTCATCTTTCCCATTCACCGCCAGCGCCTGCATTTTGAAGACTTTGTTCGGCGACGGAAAGTAACCCGCCTTCAGCACCTTGCCCCCACCCGGACTCACCTCTTTGGCATCCACGTCCAGGAAAGCGTAGAGATTCCCGCGGTCGTGGCCAATATCGAAGGTCCAATCCACGGGGAGATTGATCTTTTCCTTGAAAAACTTTTCCCCGCGCATTTCCGCGGCGGCGCCAAATTTCGGCTCGGCTTTCGTCCCGCTGTTCATCGCCAGCGCGATGCGTCCATTGCTCTTGCCGATGATCAGGTCGAACAACCCGTCGCCATTGAAGTCCGCCGCGCAGGGAGCGACCGCCATGCCCAGCGTATCCTGGGTTCCGAAACGAATCATATTCGCCAGCGCCAATTCGGTCCCGGGCTTCCAGTTACCCGGGTTGAGATAGACACCGACCGTCCCCTTGCGGTCGCCCACGAGCACATCCGGCAACCCGTCGCCGTTGTAATCCGCCACCGTGGGTACGAGTTGCTCCCGCCCGTCTCCGTAGCAGAGATAGAAACGCTGATCATCGCTGAACTTCGGCGTCGAGGCGCTGGATTGATTGAGCAGCACATACACCGCGTTGGCCGAATAAGAACCTTCGCCGATGAGCAGGTCGGTCTTGCCATCCTTGTTCCAATCGATCGGGCACGGCGCGAAGAGATTGCCCCACGGCCGCTTGCCGGCTAGCGGGATTTTCACGCGATCATAGTTCGTCGGCTGGGCAAAAGCGGGCGTGCCGGAGCCGCCGGTATTCGGCACGAGCAGCACGTCCCCGCAGTAGTTGCCGATCAGCAGATCGAGCGAGCCATTGTGGTTCGTGTCAAAGAGCGCGATCTTCGGCACGCTGTGCGGACCCGTCCACCAGGTCCGGTCGTAAGTCGTGTCCTTCGCGATCTGCGGCGGGAAGATCGGAATGATCTCCGCATGGGTGAATTTCGGCTCCGTCTTCGTCCCGCTGTTGATGTAGGCGCGCAGAATGCCCGCCGGATCGGCTGTCACCAGGTCCGGCAGCCCGTCGCCATTCACGTCGGCGAAGCTCACCGAGATCGGCATTTCCAAGCCACCGACTTTGCCCGATTCCGTCGTCGCATAGGTCCCGCGCCGAAACCCGGCGAGAAAACCCGCGCTGTCCACGCCATCCCACAAATTGTCGATCGGCGTGGATTTGTGAAAGTCACCGTTGACCACCAGATTCTGCGCACTGGCGCTGGCGGCGGCGCAACCGAGGAGGACGGCGAGGAGAAGTGAGGAACGCATGGTCGTGTTCATATCTTGGTTTCAGTTGCCCATTTGCGGCACGTTGCGGAGCTTTTCCTCCCAGCGCGTGAGCAGATGGATGATGATATTCGTGCCAAACTTGTAGGTGTCGAACAGCGCCTTCGGCTCGATGTTCCGGTAATAGAGATTGCGCCGGTACCACATCTCTTCGTTCACCGCGACCATGCGCTTCTTCTCGTCGCGGCTCAGGTCGATGTCGCCCTTTTCATCGATGCCAAATTGCCACATGTCGCCGTAGTCGTTGGCCGTGTAGAGCACCGCGATCTCGCCGCCGTAGCCCATGAGCGCGTAGATCGGCTCGTCGTAAAAGTTCACCCCGGGCGCCACCGCCTTGACCTCCGAGTACCACGCGTGCGTGAAGATCGGGTGAGTCGCCGGCAATTCCTTCCACGGTTGATTCGGATCGGGCACGAGTCGCAACATCTCGCGGCGAAACGCGATGTCGAAACGCGAGCGCTGCCCGGGCAGCGAGCTGTCCCCCCAGATGCAGCCCCCGCGCCGCAAATACTCGCCGAGGTTCTCCACCTCCTTGTCCGTCAGCTTGAAATCGCGATGCCCGGTGAACCAGATGAACGGCGGCTTCTTCACGAAAATCTCGTCGCTCGACAGGTCCAGCGGTTGCACCTGCGGCCCGGCGTTGATCTTTTTCTTCGAGAGCTTGGTGATGATGTAGAGCAGGTTCGGCAAGCTGCCCGCCCAGACGCGCCCGTCGGGCTCGAGGCGCACCGTCGAATCCCAATCGCCGCCCTGGTACTTGGCCAGGTAGGCCGTGAAAACAAATTCGCGGCTCTTCAACGGCTTGCTCATCGACGCCGTGCCACCGACCGCCCAGCCCGCGGTGAAGTTGGAGATCTTCTTGGCGATGTCCTTGCTCAGGCCCGTTCCCGTGGTCGGGGCCTTCGGCTGCGCCGGCGCCTTGAGCGTGTCGGACTTCATCACCGGCATCGTCGAAGCCGTCGATGGCATGCTGAAGCTTGACGGCGTGGGATTCGTCGTCGTCAGGGCGGCGATCGTGGAAGGCGCCATGGCCACATTCGCTACCTCCGTATTGGCCAGCGAAGTGTCCGTCTTCAACGTCACCGTCTCCTCCGGCGGCCGCTCCACCGTCGGGTCGGCGTTCACCAGCGTCCCCGCCTCGGAGGTAAAATCGGGGATATCCTTAAGATTCTGCACGAGCACCGTGCCCCCGAGGAGCAGGATCAGGACGGCGTGCAACAGCGCGGACACAGTGAAAAACTGGGCCTTCGAGAAATACTCGATCAGCTTGGTGCTGAACGGTTGGCGGTTCGCTTGCATGGGGGGGACGCGGAGAGTGGCGGTATTCATCATATCGGAAGTTTTTGACCAACGCAAAGGTGACGTGCCGCTCATTAGCACCTATCGGACCCAACGCCGTTTGACGAACATTCTCTCTATAAATATTTCGCCCAACTAGTTGCCGCGGAACGCAAAACATCCCTCCAGATGCCCCTCAGGAATAAATTCTATCCCCTCCTCCACCCCACAGCGCCGAAAACGCCGCAGCCGGGTTCGCTGGGGAACCCGGCCGCAACCCGCGCTCCCGACACCATCGCGCGTCGATTGAAACCGAAACCGCTTTTCGCTCTCCATCCATCGCCCGCCGCGGCAGATTCATCCTGTCTCTTCGTGCACCTCCCCGCCCCGCCCATGAAACCAATCCCACTCCTGCTCGCCCTGCTGCTGGCCCCG
>NZ_JBDUCX010000360.1:0-4725 GCF_040003245.1 Chthoniobacter sp. | reverse complement strand
GAATAGTCGGTGGGTTTTTAGCGGCTGTTGCGCCCGGTGTTGATTCCGAGGCGACCTCGATTCCTCTTGAGTCGATAGAGACCGTAATTTGGAGTTTCTAAAAGTGCCGCTATGTGTGCACTGTCGCGCGCATTGCCATGACGCACACGCGCCGGACATTTATACGCACGTCCGCAACGGCCGGGGCCGCGCTCTTTGCGGAAGCGCTGGGCGCCCGCGAACCGAAGCATGCTCCACCTCCCCCGGCGGAACCTCCGCGCCAGACGGAGGACGTGATATTTCTCACTCCCACCGATCCCGCTTACGCGGCGGCCCGGCAGGCTTACAATGCGGGCATCCTCCTCCGGCCGAACTCCATTGCCCTCTGCGCCACGGAGGCCGGCGTGCAGAAGGCGCTGCAGCGCGCCAGGGCCGAAAAGTGGCCGGTCGCCGTCAAATCCGGCGGCCACTCCTTCGAAGGCTTTTCGCTGAATGACGATGGGCTGGTCGTCGGCGTCTCGCCGATGCGCGACTTGCACCTGGATGCTCATAGCGGGTTGCTCACCGCGGGCGCGGGTTGCCGCTTGCGCGACGTGAATCTCTTTCTTCTCCCGCAGGGTCGTTTTCTGCCCGCCGGCTCCTGCGCCACGGTGGGCCTCGCGGGACTGACCCTCGGTGGGGGCTATGGAATGTTTGCCCGCAAGTTCGGCCTTACCTGCGATCATCTCAGGAGCTTCCGCATGGTCGATGGCACCGGCGCGATCCACGATTCGGCGGACGATCCCGATCTGCTCTGGGCCGCGCGCGGTGGGGGCAACGGCCACTTTGGCATCGTCACGCAACTCACCCTGCAAACGCGCCCCGTACCGAAGGCGTTTTCGTCCTGGAGATTTCGCGCCTACCATCTCGATGAAATCCGCGCGACCGCGCTGCTCGACGCGTGGTTCAAGGTCACCGCAGCTTTGCCGGACGACGCTTTCTCCGCCTGGATCATGAACGGCAGCCAGGTGACCATCCTGCTGACCACCGTCGGCTCGAGAGAAGAAAAGGGCGTCGTGGCGGCCCGGCGCCAACTCACCGCCCTTACGAACAAAGCCAGCGCGGCCCCGCCGGTGCCGTTGGCGAAATCGATCCCCTGGTATTACGGCGGGCCGGGCCCGGAATTCTTCAAGAACACCAGCGCCGGTTATTACCGGGGCATGGACGACATCCGCAGCGCCCTGCCGGGCATTTTCTTCGAGGTCCTCACCAAGCCCGGCCTGGTTTTCCAGATCAACACCATGGGCGGTGCGATCGGGAAGGAAGGCGCCGACGGCGCGTATCCGCATCGCGCCTATTCCTATCTCGGCGAGGCGCAGGCCTACTGGGACAGCCCCTTCCGCGCGTCGAACTTGCGCGCCGCCATCGGCCGCATCCGCGATCACATCGCGCAAGCCGGCATCACCGGCCACTACGCCAACTATCCGGATCTCGCCTTCCAGGACTGGCCCACCGCCTACTACGGCCGGGAAAATTACCAGCGCCTCCAGACGCTCAAAAAGCGCTACGACCCCGAGGACCGCATCCGCCATCCGCAAAGCGTGCGGTTGCCGAGCTAATCGCTGTCTCGCCCTATTCCCGTCAAATGTATCAAACCCGCAGGCCGGAGTCTGCGGGTTTGATGACGGAAATAGCCACGGACCTTACTTCTTGTCGTCCGAAGTGGTCGTCGTCGTGGTGGTGGTTTTCTTCTCGATGATTACGGGCGGGGCGGGCGCCTTTTCCACGATCACGGGCTTTTCCACGATCACCGGGCGGTCGACGTAAACTTTCTTCTCCACCGGAACGAGGACCTTCTTCTCCACGATCACGGGTTTCTCGACGATCACCGGGGGCTTCGTAATCGTGGTATTGGTGTTGCGCTCGATGACGGTTGGCGCGACCGCACTCGCGGTTTGCTTCCGAACCACGACGCGACTAGCGATCATTTGATCGCCTTCCCGGACGTAGTAAACAGTGACGGGCAGGCCTGACTTGACCATCTCGAGTCCCACCGGGGCGCCGGCTTCGTCCACATAGGTGGTGGACCTGCTGAAGCGGTAACGGAGCGGTTGCGGGGAGGATTCGGAGCGGATGATCAGCGAGTCGTCTCCGATTTCGGAAACCGTGCCAGCGGTCGTGGTGGTTGAAACCGAAGTCGTCGCGCCCTCGGGGGTGGTGGTGCTCGAGCGAACCTCTGTTTGCGCGGAGGCAAAAGAGGTGAGGGCGAGCGTGGAAGCGAGCGTAAGCGCGGTGCGGATGGATTTTTTCATATAGGGGGTTGGTTGGTCGGCGTCTCTCCTCCGCACCCGATCAGCGGGTCAGTAAGTCTCTCCCGAATCGCGTGACGCGGGGGTTTTGGCCGTGGCCATCGCCGGGTTCGCCGTTGCCGGTGTTTAATGACTAGATATCCCCAGCACGGTATCGGCGCCATCGGCAGAAAGGCTTTGGTAAACAGCGGGGTAACATGCGCTGCGGCGCGTGAAATACAGTCAGGATGCCTGCCCTGCACGATATAGGGGCATATGTTACTCATCATCGCTATTATTCTGTTAATCTTGTGGGGTGGTGGGTTTGCCCTTCACGTCGGCGGCGGCATCATTCATCTGCTGCTCATCATCGCGCTGGTGGTGTTTATTCTTCATTTTGTTCGCGGCAGAGCAGCCTGAAAGGGATTTGGGGAAAATCTCGGCGGCTGACGCCCGGGGACGATGCCGGGTTTGCGAAATCGGGCAGTGAAGTGTTGATTGTGCACCGGCGGTCGAGAACTCCACCGCGGGAGTTTGCACCCCTCCACCTCATGCCTGCGCTCAAAACCAAGATCACCGCCACCGACGCGCTCGTCGGCATTTGGACGGTTCTCCTGACGTCCTTCATCATCTCGACGCTTTATTTCGGCCGTGAGCTGCTCATTCCGCTCGCGCTTTCGGCGTTGCTTACCTTTCTGCTTTCGCCGCTGGTCGCACGCATCGAGCGGTGGATCGGCCGCATCGCGGCGGTGTTGCTCGTCGTGGCTTTGATCTTTACCGGCTTTGGCGCGGCGGGGTGGATGCTAACCCGCCAATTGGTCGACCTGGCGACGAAGCTCCCCGAATACAAGGGCAACATCGTGGCGAAAATGCATGCCTTCGAGCTGCCGAAAGGCGGTGTCTTCACGAACCTGTCGCAGACGGTCGACGAGCTCAAGCAAGAGCTGCCCGGTGGGTCAGCGCAGCCCGCGCCGACAGTCACGCACGAGGCTGGCAAGCCCGAGACGGCAGTCGCATCGCCCCCGCGCCCGCCGCCCACCGCCGTGCCGGTGCAGATTGTCGAGACCTCCAGGGGCAATCCCGTGCAACTGGTCGAACTCCTCGTCGCCCCATTGCTGGGGCCCTTGGGAATGGCCGCGCTCGTGCTGGTGCTGGTCATTTTCATGCTGCTCCAGCGCGAAGATTTGCGCAGCCGACTCATCCGGCTTATCGGCCAGGGGCGGATTAGCGCCACGACCCGGGCCCTGGACGACGCAGGCCAGCGCGTTTCGCGCTACCTGCTGATGCAACTGGTGGTCAATCTTGCTTACGGCACGGTGATCGCCGTCGGTCTGTATTTCATCGGCGTTCCGAATGCCCTGCTTTGGGGCGCGTTCGGCACCGTCCTGCGCTTCATTCCCTACGTCGGGCCTTGGGTCGCGACGATCCTTCCCACGCTCCTCGCGCTCGCCGTTTCGCCCCACTGGACGATGCCGATCCTGACGGTGGCGCTGTTCGCCGGGGTAGAGCTGCTCCTGAACAACGTGATCGAGCCATGGCTCTACGGCGCCCATACCGGCGTATCCTCGATCGCGCTGATCGTGGCGGCGGTGTTCTGGACGTGGCTGTGGGGACCGCTCGGCCTGGTCCTCGCGACGCCTCTGACCGTCTGCCTCGTCGTCATGGGGCGGCATGTCCCGCGCCTTTCTTTCCTCAGTATCGTCCTGAGCGATGAGGAAGCGCTCACGCCCGCCGAGGACTGCTACGCACGGCTGCTTAGGTCCGGGGACCGCGACGCTTTGGAACTGACCGACGCGTATCTGAACGGCAACTCGGTCACTGCGCTCTATGATTCCGTCTTCCTCCCGGTGCTGACCGCGGTGGAGATCGATGCCCGTGCGGAGTTGGTGGACCAGGAGCAACTCCGCAACGTCGAGCAGAGTATGCGTGACATTATCGAAGACCTCGGCACGCGCCCGGCGGTGCCGTCCAAGGTGGCCACGCCAAAGGCCGGAGCCGCGGCCGACGAAATGCCCGCTCATCCCCTGGCGATGGTCCCCGACTGCCGGGTATACTGTCTGCCCGCCCGGGCAGACCGCGACGAACTGGGCGGCGCCATGCTCACGCAGCTGCTGCGCCAGCAAGGTTTTGGCGCCCAAAATGCCCCGGCCAAACTGGTCGCGGGGGAGCTGCTCGCCCTGGCCGAAAAGGCGGACGTGGATATCGTTTGCATCTCGGTCGTGGCGCCGTCGACGGTCATTCATGCCCGTTATCTCTGCCTCAAACTGCGCGCGCTTTTGCCAAAACAAAAAATCATGATCGGCCTGTGGGGTGCGACTGAAGACGTGCCGGAGGCCACCCGGCGCTTGCTCGAGTCGGGAGCGGATGAAGTGGTCACCTCGCTCTCCGGGGCGCTCGCGCAGGTGGCCCGGCTCGCCCCCCCCATGACCGAAGAGATGACGCCCGCGCCGATCCCCGCGGACGAGGAGGAGCGCCTCGC
>NZ_JBDUCX010000150.1:0-16177 GCF_040003245.1 Chthoniobacter sp. | reverse complement strand
AGTCGATGACCTTGGGCACGGGCACGCCGTCGTGCAGGGTGACGAGGATGTTCGAGGGCTTGATGTCGCGGTGGATGATCCCTTTTTGATGCGCGTGCTGCACGGCGTGGCAGACGGCGATGAAGAGATGGAGCCGCTCCGCAGTCGGCAGGCTGGCCTGATCGCAGTAGTCGGTGATCTTGATGCCACGCACCAATTCCATGACGAAATAAGGCCGGCCCGTGGGCGTCGCGCCGGCATCGAAGACCTTGGCGATATTCGGGTGATCCATCATGGCCAGCGCCTGCCGTTCCTGCTCGAAACGGGCGACGACTTCCTTGGTATCCATCCCCAGCTTGATGATTTTCAGCGCGACCCGCCTCCGGACCGGCTGCTCTTGCTCGGCCATCCAGACGGTGCCGAAGCCGCCTTCACCGATCTGCTGGAGAAGTTTGTACGGGCCGATGCGCTCGCCCATTTCCTCCGCCTTCAGCCGTGCCATTTCAGCCTGGACGGCTGGGCTGGGCGCCTGGGCGGTTAAAAAATCACCTGCCTCCTCGTGAGCCTGGAGCATGAGGTGAACTTCACTCAACAGATCGTCGTCGCCCGCGCAGGCTTCCGCCAGGTACGCTTCGCGATCGACCGGCGCGCGGCCCAGCGCCGAGTGAAACAGGGCCTCCAGTCGGTCGCCCGGTTGAGTCGGACCCTCCGGAGGCGGTGGTGGCTGGGGGTTCATGGGTGTGATCGGATTCATTCTTCTCTCCCATGCGCAATGCGGCGAGCAAAAGGATCACCCCTTTTCCTAGCGGCGCCTCAGAAGGAAACATTCGGGTCGATGCTCAGCTCCGGCTGGTCAATGTGCGTGAGTTGCCAGTCCCAGGGAGCCGAGCCGGCCTTGCGCCAGGTGAAGACAAAGGGCTCGCGCAGGCCATTGACCCGCTCCATGACCATTTGCGTGATCGCGCTGCCGTTGCCGCTGATTTTTACCCTGGTGCGGGTCGTCGCCGCAGTCCCACGTATATCACAATTGTCAGTGCGATTTTCGATCGTGAGAAAGAGGAACTGGGAGAAGACCTGTTTCGCGTCTTCCAAGGCGGAGTTTTTGTCGTGGGCCCAGCGATCCGTGAAGTCATCGGCCAGAAAAACACGCGCCCCTTCCCAGTTCCGCCGCTCGACTTTTTTCAAAAAATGGGTCGTATGCAGGCGCACCTGCCGCTCGGGCTGCCACAGCCAGAGCAACCACAGCGCCCAAAGCACGAACGCGATGGCGGCGGCAGGAGCATATTTGCGAATCAACATGAGTAGTGAAAATGAAATCACGTATAAGCCGAATGTCGCGGCCATTCTGCGCAATTCCCGTGGGCGGATCCTGGTGTGCGAACGGCTGGGAGTGGATGGCGCCTGGCAATTTCCGCAAGGAGGCATCGACGACGGGGAGACTCCAGAGCAGGCCCTGGTCCGCGAGGTGGGGGAGGAAATCGGAGTGGAAGCCGGGGATATCCAGATCCTCGAGCGCAAGGGGCCGTACCGCTATCTCTACGGGAATGGGCGCATCAAGCGCGGGCACCACGGCAAGGAGCAGTTCTACTTCCTGTGCGGCTACACAGGACCGGACGCCCGCATCAATGTGGACACGAAACACCCGGAGTTTCAGGCCTTCCGCTGGATCGCCGCCGAGGACTTCCAGATCTCGTGGCTGCCAGAGATGAAGCGCGAGGTCTACCGGGCGGTCTTCGCCGACTTCTTCGGCGCGAAAATATGAGACCGTCAGGCATGAATCCTGTTGACCTAAAGAGAACAATCCGGCACTACGACCGCGCACATTTATGCTGACACTAGGGTCTTTTTCACTCGTTATCGTTGCCTTTCTCGGTTGCGTGTGGTGGGCATGTCGCGATGAAGGGGCATGACATCTCGCAACCCGCGCTGAATCATGCCGGACTCTGAGGAAATACAGTGGGTCAAGTCCACGGCCAACGAACTGAATAATCTCCTGCAGGTTATCTCCGAGTCGAGCCAGGTACTGGAGACCATCTGCGCCGAATCTCCCGACACGGAGAAGTATTTTGCCATCCTGCGCAGCGGCGTGGAACGGGCCACCAAGGTGACCCGCATGATGGTGGACCGCGTGGGCGGCTACCAGGCGGAAGTCGGTCCGGGGGCTAAAGCCGAAATGCCGCCCCCGAAGATGCTCCCGACGATGTCGTCCCCGGTGACTGACGTGCGCATTTTCAATCCCACGGGCCAGAAAGAATTGGTCATGATCGTCGACGACGAGGATCTGGTCACCATGCTGGCCCAGCGCGTCCTGACCGACGAAGGCTACCGGATTGTCACGGCCAAGGATGGCTTCCAGGCCATCGAGATCTACCGGAAGCTCCGGGACCAGATCGCGCTGATCATTCTCGATTTCACCATGCCGATCATGGATGGGTCCGACGTCTTCGCCGAACTGCTCCAGATCAATCCCAAGGCGCCGGTCGTCCTGAGCAGCGGCTTTGCCGAGCAGGAGCGCCTGCGGAGCATGCTGGCCCGCGGCCTGCGGGGCTTTATCCCCAAGCCCTACACGCAGCAAAAGCTCCTCACGCAGATCCGCTCCGTCCTCGACACGCTCAACTCCGAGCGCAGCGGGGAACGGCGCATCATGTAAGGCGAGTCAGGGGCTGAAAGAATAGTGGAAGCCGGATTTCGCCATGCCTTCCGCGACGCCTTCCAGAACGACCAGCGGTCCGACCAGCAGGGCTTCCCCAATCTTCTCGTTGAGCGGCCGATTGTCGGGTGGCGCAGGTTCAGGGTGGTCGCCGGCCATCGGGCCGAGCGTGGCGCACCCGGACAATGCCCCCAGGCACACGACGGAAGCGAAGGCGGCTGCCAAACACCGAGTCCGCGCCGCGGTGCGGATTGGGGAGAGCGTGGGGGGCTTCATCGCACGCCGTTCTTGAGCTTTCTCACCGCTGAGTCAAGCCGTTAGAGGCGCGGCGGGCAACCCTTCCGAGTGCTCCCGCTTTCCGATCCGCAAGCTTCATTTGGTTGCTTAAGGCCCCCCGTTTTAAAAATCTCGCACCTTAAATCGGCTTAAGGGGGCTTAAGGCACCTTAAATCGACCTCCTTTCTTCGCTCGGGGCGACCTTGATTGATCGGCCTCGCGGCACGGGTCTCTCTGTGGGACTGGCAGATTTTTAGCACCTTGATTGCCTTGATTTACCTTGATTTGGATTGAGGCGAGTAATGGCTGCCACCCCGTTGGGGTGCGCGGTTTTCGGGATCATTTCCGGTGGTGTCGCTTCGCTCAACCACCGGCTATGGGCGCTGGGGATGCCTCCGGCATCGGATAGGGCGAGCAATTGCACGAGGTGCTGGCTGCAGTGAGCCTGCGGGGCGATCATGGAGTTCCTAGCCGAGGGCCGGGGGAAAGCGAGCCATCCTGCCGTGACGAGCGTGGTCCAATCTTCAGGATTCATGCTGGGAAGTGTGCCATGACTCGGCGCAAAATGTGCATGGCTCCATTGGTTCCATGGGCTCCATTGCGGAAAATTTCATTCTGGCGCTTAAAATGGGCGGCTCCAGAGCCTATGAATAGTTCACGCCTCACTTCACGGGGTCATCCTGAGCGAAGTCGAAGGACCCCGTCGCTCTACCAGCGATGACCTATGGTAAAACGACGGGGTTCTTCGACTCCGTTACACTCCGCTCAGAATGACACGCGAGGAGAGAGCTCTTTTTAGACAGTCTCTAAGGCGTCAGCATCTCGGTCCGGTATTTCGGGAGGAGAGCCATGACTTTTCGCTGCCGCTCCAGTTTCTCCGCATTGCTGAGCTTGGGGGACGGCGCCGTCCGGTTAGCCACCGGGTCGCCGGCGAGCTGGAAGAATTCCTCCTGGCCGGCGGGCGAGCATAGGCACAGCAGCCGGGCCGGGCGGGCGGAAGTGTTCTTGAAGGAGTGGGGCGCGTTGGCGGGGATATTGACCGTCTCACCGGCGCGCCCGATCGAGTTCGCGCCGCGAAAAGTAAACTCCACCTCGCCTTCCAGGATGGTGAACATCTCTTCGAAATCGTGCCGGTGTGGCGGTGGTCCACCGCCGGGCGGCACGTGCATATCAATCAGACTATGGCGGCCCGCGGTGTCCTGGCCGCTCACGAGGATGGTGTAGGTATTGCCGGCGATCCCGATGTGCGGCAGGTTTTCGTCGTCCGCGTGGGCGACAGTGAGATGGCGTTGGAGGTCGTCGGGTGGAATCGGCGAGGCGTTCGGCATGGCGGAGGGTGAGGCGGTATTCATCGGCGTATAACCGCAATCGAGTGAGGTGGTCCGAGTGGACTGCACGGAAGAATCGTCGACGAGGATTTTCGGAATGAGGAACAGGGGCCATCCATGTGAGAGCCGTGCCGCGAATGAGTGGCAGCCATGCACATTTCGACCTCGGGGAATCCCGCGAAGGCCCCGTTCCTGGAGATTTTATGAACCAACTCAAACTGTGGAAAGGCCGGCCTAATCCGCTCGGTGCGAAGGTCACCCCGCTGGGGGTCAACTTTGCCGTCTTCTCGGAAAACGCGACCGGCATCGACCTCTGCCTCTTTGAGGACACCGCGTCATCGATGGAGACCGTCCGGTTGCCGATGTTCGAGAAGACGAACAACGTCTGGCATTGCCTCGTCCCGGGACTGAAGGCGGGGCAACTGTACGGCTTTCGGGTGCATGGCCCGTACGAGCCGGCGCAAGGCCACCGCTTCAACCCCGACAAGCTGTTGCTGGATCCTTACGCCAAGGCCATCTCCGGATTGGTGAATTGGGGGCCGGAGATGTTTGGCTATACGCAGGACGGCAGCGAAAACGCCGATTTGAAACGCGATGAACGCGACAATGCCTGGTGCATGCCGAAATCGATCGTCGTGGACGATGCGTTCGATTGGGGCGACGACCAACTCCTCGACGTCGCGCAACCGGAGTCGATTTACTACGAGGTCCACGTCAAAGGTTTCTCCAAGCTTTGCCCCAGCATCCCGGAAGACTTGCGCGGGACCTACGCCGCGCTGGGCCATCCCTTTGCCATCGACTATTTCAAAAAGCTCGGCGTCACGGCGGTCGAGCTTCTGCCGATTCACCATTTCGTGAACGATGAATTCCTGGAGAACAAGGGGCTAACCAACTACTGGGGTTACAATTCAATCGGTTATTTCGCGCCGCACTCGGCTTACGCGCACGATGGCACGTCGGGCGACCAGGTGCGGGAATTCAAGGAGATGGTGAAGGCGCTGCACGCGGCGGGAATCGAGGTGATCCTCGACGTGGTCTACAATCACACGGGCGAGGGGAATCACTTCGGGCCGATGCTGAGTTTCCGGGGGATCGACAACGCCGCCTATTACCGCCTCGTGCAGAATGACCGGCGCTATTACATGGATTACACCGGCACGGGCAACACGCTGAACATGCAGCACCCGCACGTGTTGCAGTTGCTCATGGATTCGCTGCGTTACTGGGTCACGGAGATGCACGTGGACGGCTTCCGCTTCGACCTCGCGGCGACGCTCGCGCGGGAGTTCCACGATGTCTCGCGGCTGTCGGCGTTCTTCGATTGCATCCACCAGGATCCGGTGATTTCCACGGTGAAGCTCATCGCCGAGCCATGGGACGTGGGCGAAGGCGGTTATCAGGTGGGCAATTTCCCCGTGCTGTGGCAGGAGTGGAACGGCAAATACCGCGATTGCCTGCGCGCCTACTGGAAGGGCGATATGGGGCTGCTCGGGGAGCTCGCGTATCGCCTCACCGGCTCCGCGGATTTGTTCGAGGCAGGAGGGCGCCGCCCGTACGCGTCGGTCAATATCCTGACCGCGCACGATGGCTTCACCCTCTACGATACGGTCGCCTACAACGACAAACACAACGAGGCCAACGGGGAAAACAACCAGGACGGACACAACGACAACCGCTCCTGGAACTGCGGCGCGGAAGGGCCGACCGACGACGAGGCCATCAACGCCCTGCGCCGCCAGCAGCTCCGCAATTTCCTGGCGACGATGCTGCTCTCCCAAGGCGTGCCGATGATCGTGGGCGGCGACGAATTTGGCCGGACGCAGATGGGGAACAACAACGCGTATTGCCAGGACAACGAGATCTCGTGGTTCAACTGGGAACACGCGGAATGGCAGAAACAGCTCATCGAATTCACCGCGCGACTCATCCATGAGCGCAAGAATCACCCCCTCTTTCGCCGGCCGAAATACTTTCAAGGCCGGCGCGTGCCGCGCGCGGGGATCAAGGATCTGCTGTGGTTCGACACCGACGGCAGCGAGATGAACAGCGAGGACTGGAACTCGGCCAATCGCTGCGTGGGCATGTTGCTTTCCGGGGATGCGCTCGATATCCGCAATCCCGAGGGCGAGCCCGTGCGCGACGACACCTTTGTCTTCCTCTTCAATGCCTATCACGAGCCCGTGAAGTTCGCCCTGCCGGGTAAAGAGCACGTTAATTGGGAAGTCTTTCTCAATACCCATGAGGAGAGCGGCTTTCCCGCCGCGCCCGCCGCCTACAGTGCGGGCGATGAACTGGCCGTGGATGGGCGCACCCTCTGCATCCTGCGGCTGGTCAAAGGCTCGCAAGACGATGCTCGCAATGTGGCGTGGAAGCGGAGCCAGAAACAGGATCCAGTCGCGCCGCCCGTGCCGCCGCGGCCCTCCCGTCATGAACCGATCGATCCCGCGACGATCGGCCCGCGTTTCCGCGCAAAACACATCACGCCGCCCGCCATATCCGACCTGGCGCAGGGGGCGAAGGAGCCCGACCACCCGCCGCTGAAATAGATCCCGCGTCCCGGCTCTCGTTCACCACAGCAACTTGCCGCCGTCGATCACGAGGACGCTGCCGGTCATGTAGCTGCTGGCGTCGCTGGCCAGGTAGAGTGCGAGCGGCGCGATCTCTTCCGGCTGGCCCCAGCGGCCCATCGGAATGCTGCCGGCGACTTCCTGCTCAAACTCCGGCCGCTCGCCGATCCAGCGCTGGTTCGCGTCCGTGAGGAAAGGCCCCGGTGCAATGGCGTTCACCGTGATGCCATGCCCGGCCCAGTCGGCGGCGACGGCCTTCGTGAACATCGTCAGCGCACCCTTCGCGGTTTCGTAGCTGCGCCCGCGCATTGCTTTGCCCGGCCAGAAGGCGTTGATCGAGGAAATGTTGATGATCCGTCCCCAGCGGCGCGGGATCATGGCCGCGCCGAGGCGCTTGGTGAGGATAAACGCCTGGGTGAGATTCAAATCGAGCATGCGCTGCCAGTCGGCCAGCGACAGATCTTCCGTCGGGGTGTTGATGCGTCGGCCTCCCACGTTGTTGATCAAGATATCGATCGCTGGAAAATCCCGCAGCACCACATCGCACAACCGTTCCGCCTCCTCGGGGCGCGAGAGGTCCGCTTGCACCGACTTCACGCGGAGGCCCTCGCCGCCCAGCGCGGTGCAGGCGTTTTGCAGGTGTGTTTCATCAGAGCCCGCGATCACCACTTCAGCGCCCGCCTCGCCCAGGGCGCGGGCCATCTCCAACCCCAGGCCTCGCGATCCGCCGGTGACCAGCGCGCGGCGGCCGGTGAGATTGAAGCGATCGAAAACAGGCACAGCGAGAAAGGAAAACAGATGCGCGCCGTCTGCGCACTCTTTTCAGGTCTGCCTACAGATCCTGCTTAGACAAAAAGGGCCGCACCCGGATGGAACAGGTGCGGCCCAGGGAATTGAATCCGCGTTGAGTCAGCGTGGGTTTACTTGCCGCCGGTCTGCGCGTTGCTGATCGACTTCAGCACGTCGTCGAGGCCGAAGCTGCCGACGGCCTGGCTCGGCGGGAATTCCTTGAAGGTCATGAGGAATTGCCCGACGAATTGCTGGACTGGGACGAGGAGGAAAGCGTGGTCCATCGTCCACTCCCAATCGGTCCAGCCGTGTTCGCCTTCCTCGAAGGGATCGGCGCGAAGGTTGATCATCCGAGGGACGCGCAGGGGAGTGAAGGGCTCGCGCCACACGTCCATGCCGTGGGAGCGCTGCTCGGCGAAAACGATCTTCCATTGCCGGACGCGGACGCCCACCACCGAGCCATCATCGTTGAAATAGAAGAACTCCTGGCGCGGGTCGGCGGCTTTGCCGGCGAGGTAATCGGTCAGGTTGTAACCGTCGAGATGGACCTTGAAGGTCTTGTCGCCGACTTTCATGCCTTTGAGCAGTTGCTCCTTCACGTCGGGGACGCCGGCGGCGGCGAGCAGCGTGGGGAGCATGTCTTCATGTGAGCAGATGTCGTTATGCACCGTGCCGGGCGCGATGACGCCGGGCCAGCGGATGGCGCAGGGCACGCGGTAGCCGCCCTCCCAGTTCGTATTCTTCTCGCCACGGAAGGGCGAGATGCCGCCATCGGGCCAACTGCCTTTCTCCGCGCCGTTGTCGGTGGAATACATGACGATGGTGTTGTCCTCGAGGCCCAGCTCCTTGAGCTTGTTGAGGATCTGGCCGACCATGGCGTCGTGCTCGACCATGCCGTCGGGATAGACCCCGAGGCCGGTCACACCCTGGCTCTCCTTCTTGAGATGGGTGTGGACGTGCATGCGGGTGGCGTTCCACCAGAGGAAGAAAGGTTTGTCGGCCTTCTTGGCCTCTTCGAGATATTCGAGGCTGCGCTTGGTGATTTCCTCGTCAATGGTCTCCATGCGCTTGATGGTCAGCGGGCCGAGGCTCTCGATCTTCTGCGTGCCGTCCGGATTGGCCCAGCAATGAAGGATGCCGCGCGTGTTGTATTTCTTGATCATCGCCGGGTCTTTGAAGTAGTCGGGATGCTCCGGCTCTTGCTCGGCGTTGAGGTGGTAGAGCGAGCCCATGAACTCGTCGAACCCATGCACCGTAGGCAGCGTGGAGTCGGCGTCGCCGAGGTGGTTCTTGCCGAACTGCGCGGTCATGTACCCCTGCCCCTTGAGGAGTTGGGCGATGGTCACGTCGCGCGCCTGCAGGCCTTCCTTCGCGCCCGGCAGGCCGACTTTGAGCAGGCCGGTGCGGTAGCCGGACTGGCCGGTGATGAAACACGCGCGCCCGGCGGTGCAACTCTGCTGTCCATACCAGTCAGTGAAGTTCGCGCCTTCCCTGGCGATGCGGTCGATGTTGGGTGTCTTGTAGCCCATCATCCCCTGGTTGTTCATGCTGACGTTCCAGTAGCCGATGTCGTCTCCCCAAAGGATGAGGATGTTGGGTTTCTTTTTGTCCGTGGCGTGGGTCGGAGCGACGGTGCCGAGGAGGGCCGCGCCAGCGACGAGCAGAGTCAATCCGCAGTGGAGGGTTTTCTGAATCATGATGTGTGTTTTTCTTGTTTTGGTGCTCGGCCCGGGCGCTGGTGGTTTTTGGGGCGCCGGGCCAAATTCGTGGTGGGAGCATGTAATCGCCGGCCCAAACGGGCTCACCACCCTTTGTCCAACGCTGCTCGTTCCGTGGTTCCGTGATTGGGTTGCAGGATTGGGTTTTGGAGGGGGTGATCCGCGCTATACGCAAAAATACGGGACCGCATTTATCTAGTCGTTGGTGAAATGTCGCCAGTTATTTAGCTAAAGTTTTTACACCGCAGCCAAGTGTGCCGGACCGTTTCTGACAGCGCATTGTCGACGGACTGGAACCCGTTTGGTTCGGCCTCCGTCGGAGATTCAGAGCGAAGTCCCCCTCCGTGGCATCGCACTAGCTATCTCCGTAACGCGATATGGCCCGTATTGACTCGTTTTTCAAATTCATGAAGGAGCAGAGTGCTTCTGACCTTCATCTTTCCACTGGCAACCCGCCCATGCTGCGTATTCATGGCGAGCTCGTCCGGGTGGACATGCCCCCTCTGGCGAATGACGACCTGAAGGCGCTCGTTTACGAGATTGCCCCGGAACAGAAGATCAAGATTTTCGAAGAAACCGGGGACGTGGATTTTGGCTACGAGTACCCGGGGTTTGCCCGTTACCGCGCCAACTTCTTCAACCAGCGGGTGGGCATCGCGGCGGTATTTCGTCTCATTCCCAGCAAAGTGCTCACCGCGGATGAGCTGGGGCTGCCGCCCGTGCTGAAGAAATTCTCCATGCTCAAGAAGGGCCTGGTGCTGGTCACCGGCCCGACGGGCTCCGGTAAATCGACGACCCTGGCGGCGATGATCGATTACGCGAATCTCCAGCGGAAGGACCACATCATCACCGTGGAAGACCCGATCGAATTCGTGCACCGCTCGCAGCAGTCGCTGGTCAACCACCGGGAAGTCGGGATGCACACGAAATCCTTTGCCAGCGCACTGCGCGGGGCGCTGCGTGAAGATCCGGACATCATTCTGGTCGGTGAAATGCGCGACTTGGAGACCATCGAGCTGGCGCTCACCGCGGCGGCCACGGGTCACTTGGTATTCGGTACACTGCACACGCCGAGCGCGCCGAAAACGATCGACCGTGTGATCGACGTCTTTCCCGCGACCCAGCAGAACCAGATTCGCGCGGGCCTTTCGGAATCGCTCAAGGGCGTGGTGGCGCAGAACCTTTTCAAGCGGGTGGACAAGCCGGGCCGGCTCGCCGCGCTCGAGGTGTTGGTCGTCGACACGCCGATCGCGAACCTGATTCGCGAGGGCAAGACGCACCAGATCCCGGGCATGATGCAGGTGGGCAAACGCAAGGGCAACCAGCCGCTCGACGACGCCATCCTGGAGCATCTGCGGGCCGCGCGGATCTCGCCGGAAGAGGCCTACGACAAATGTCAGGACAAGAAGAAGTTCCGGGTGTTCCTTAAGACGCCGCCCGACGATTTCGAGGATTAAGCAGAAAGACCCCCTAAATGAGACAACCTGAACTCGACGCCGTCCTGGGTGCGATGCTCGATACGCACCCGGGCATTTCCGACCTTGTTTTTTCCGTGGGCCGACCGCTCCAGGTGGAGACCTTCGGCGAATTGAAAGAAGCGGTCATCACCACGCCGTCGATCCGCAAACTGACCCATTACCAGACCGAGCAACTGGCCTTGACCATCATCGGCAACCAGCGCCATCTGCTGCGCGACCTGGTGATGCGGGGCGCTTGCGATTGCAGCTACTCGCTGCTGGAGCGCGCCCGCTTCCGCGTGAATATCTTCAAGCAACGCGGGAATTTCGCGATCATCATGCGGAAAGCGCAGAGCGAGATGCCGTCGCTGACTTCGCTGGGGCTCACGCAGATCTTCCGCGACATGGCGAAGGAAAAGAACGGCCTGATCCTCGTGACGGGCGCCACCGGCAGCGGCAAGACGACGACGCTGAGCGCGATCTTGAACGAGATCAACGAGACGCAGGCGGTGCACGTGGTGACGCTCGAGGACCCGATCGAATACATTCATCCGCACAAGAAGGCCACCTTCAACCAGCGCGAACTGGGCGCCGATTTCGACGCCTTTCCGAATGGCCTGCGCTCCGCGCTGCGCCAGGCGCCGAAGGTCATCCTGGTCGGTGAAATGCGCGACCGGGCCACGGTGGAAATCGCGCTGACCGCGGCGGAGACGGGCCACTTGGTGCTCTCGACGATTCACACGATCAATGCCGGCCAGTCGATCAACCGTATCCTCGGCATGTTCGAACTCGCGGAGGAGACGCAACTGCGCCTGCGCTTGAGCGAGACGCTGCGCTACGTGGTGAGCCAGCGCCTGGCGCCGAAAGTCAACGGGGGGCGCATCATGATCAACGAAATCATGGGTTCGAACTTGCGCACGCGGGAAGCGGTGGCGCTCGGCGAGGCGGATGGGCGCAGCTTTTACGAGATCATCGAGGCGAATCACACCTTCGGCTGGACGACTTTTGACCAATCCCTGGCGAAAGCCTACCAGGCGGGCCTGATCTCGGAGGATACCGCGAATCTCTACGCCACGAGCAAGGGCAAGATGACGCGCTACATCGACGACGTGAAGAAACTGCGCGGCCTGGATCACGAGCAGGAAAGCGGGCTCAAGCTCGACCTCGATTCGTCCACCCCCGACTCGTACATCAACCTCCGCGTAGGCAAATGAACAATCCCTCTGTCATGGAATTTCAAAGCCGGCTCGATCTCTTCGAGCCGGGTGACCAAACCGCCATCGTGTGCGTGGATGTGCCGGAGGTGCAGCGCATCGTGGTCGACCAGTTGACGGCGCTGAACTACAAGATTCACACCGGTCTGTTCCTCGAGGACATCCTGCTGAAGATGCGCGCCCACGCGTATGATGTGATCGTCATTTCCGAGCATTTCAATGCGAGCGACATGACCACGAATCCGATCGTGCTGGCGGCGATCGCCGCGCCGCACGAGCAGCGCCGCCGGCAATTCCTCGTGGCCATCGGTTCCACGCTGACGACGAACGATGAGATGCAGGCGTTTCAGTACAGTGTCGACCTCGTGGTGGGGCTTTCGGACGTCGTGAACCTGCGTCCGGTGCTGCGGCGCGGGGTGATGCGGATGAACGAGTTTTACACCCCTTTTCGCGAAGCGACGAAGCTGGAGGGAGTGAGTTAAGGGCTGACGGAGGCGGGTCCGCGCCCGCCGCCGGCCTGCCGCCTGGAATCCGGCGTTCGTTCCCAAGTGCAACTGAGGGAACGACTGCGTGCGGGCGAGGGAGGTTGTTTCACTCCACCGTGTGGGTAAAATTGCGTTCGGCATTGCTTTCCGGCGGGGTGGTTTTAGAATCCCAGACATATGAAATTAGTGCGCTGGAAGCGCTTCACCTGGCAGACCGCAAAATTGCCGCCTCTCGAGCAAAAGCTTCCGGCCCATTTCATCACCCGCGCGGCCACGCGGGAGGAGGCCAAGGCGGTGGCGCATGTGGTGATTACTGCTTTTTCGCTGGACTCCACGTGGAGCGATACGTTGAACCAGTTCCGCGACCGACTCGAAATGCAACTCGACCTTGCTTTCCAACGCGAAACTGTCCCGGCCATCGTGATCACCCACGGGCCGCGCATCATCGCCGCTTCGGTGCTGAATACCGATCCCGATGCGGATTCCAACTTGATCTCCGGGCCAAGCGTCCTCTCCGAGTATGGCAATCGCGGGCTCGGCACCGCGCTGCTGCACGCCTCGCTCAAGCAACTGGGGGAAGCGGGTCTCGTGCAGGCGGCGGGAATCACGAAAGAGAACAGCACCGCGTGCAAATTTGTGTATCCGAAATTCGGTTCGGAGGGTAAGGCGTGTGAATACGCGCCTGCGCTGGCCGAGACGTAGCGGGCCGCCAAGGGACTTTTTATGGGACAACTCTTCAGCAACTACGATGTGGGCGATTTCTACGATGAGATGTTCGCCGCTCCGGGCCAGGTGCGCCCGCATTACGAAAAAGTCCTCGAGCGTTTCGAGGGCATGGGCGACGGCGAGATCGAACGCAAGCAGGCCCTCGCGACGTCGACGTTTATCAACCAGGGGGTCACCTTCACCGTCTACAGCGACAACCAGGGCACGGAGCGCATTTTCCCCTTCGACCTTTTCCCGCGGATCATCCCGCGCGAGGAGTGGGAGCATGTGGAACGCGGGCTGGTGCAGCGCATCCAGGCGCTGAACAAATTCCTGCACGACATCTATCACGACCAGCGGATCGTGAAGGAGGGGATCATCCCCGAGGAACTCGTGAAGAGCGCCAAGCATTTTCGGCCCGAGTTCATGGGCTTCGACGTCCCGAAGGACATCTACATCCACATTTGCGGCAGCGACTTGATTCGCGACCGCGACGGCAATTATCTCGTGCTCGAGGACAATGGCCGCTGCCCCTCGGGCGTGAGTTACGTGCTCGAGAACCGGCAGGTGATGAAGCGCGTGTTCCCGCAACTCTTTGGCAAACTCAAAGTGCGCCCCGTCGATTCCTACGGCCAGGATCTGCTCAATCTCCTGCGCTACGTCGCGCCGGCGAATTGCCCGAATCCAGAGGATCCCACCGTGGTGCTGCTCACGCCGGGGATCTTCAATTCGGCTTACTTCGAGCATTCCTACCTCGCGCGTTCCATGGGCATCGAGATCGTGGTCGGGCAGGACCTCGTGGTGAAGGACGACATCGTCTTCATGAAGACCACGAAGGGCCTCAAGCGCGTGGACGTGGTTTACCGCCGCATCGACGACGACTTCATCGATCCCACGGTCTTCCGAAAGGACTCCGTGCTCGGCGTGCCGGGCATCGTGAATGCCTATCGCAAAGGCAACGTGAACCTCGCCAATGCCATCGGCACAGGTATCGCCGACGACAAGGTGACGTACTATTTCGTCCCGAAAATGATCAAATTTTACCTCGGCGAAGAGCCGATCCTACCCAACGTCGAGACGTACCTCACGATGTTCGAAAAGGACCGCAAATACGTGCTCGAGCACATTCCCGAGCTCGTCATCAAAAGCGCGAATGAGAGCGGCGGCTATGGCATGCTCATCGGCCCGCACGCGACCAAGGAAGAGCACGAGAAATTCCGGCAGGCGATCATCAAGGACCCGCGCAATTACGTGGCCCAGCCGGTCATCTCCCTTTCGCGCAGCCCGAGCTTTTGCGATGGCGCGGTCGAAGGCCGGCACATCGACTTCCGGCCCTACATCCTGAGCGGCGAAAAAATTTCCATCATTCCCGGCGGCCTCACCCGCGTCGCCTTGCGCAAGGGTTCGCTCGTCGTCAACTCCTCGCAAGGCGGCGGCTCGAAGGACTCGTGGGTGGTGGATGACGAATAACCCGCAGATCGACTTTTCCAGACTCACCCATGCTTTCCCGCGTTGCTGATTCCCTTTACTGGCTGGCTCGCTACATCGAGCGCGCCGAAAACAACTCGCGTATCCTCGACGTGAACCTCCAGGTCACGCTCGACGACGAAAACTCCGGGGAGGACGGTGACAAGCGGGATTGGGAGCCGATTCTCGCCACGCTGGAAGACCAGAAGCTTTTTCACTCGCTCTACGCGGTGACGAATGCGGAGACGGTGTGCGAGTTCGTGACCTTCGCAAAGGAGAACCCGGGCTCGATCCGCTCCTGCGTGGCCGGGGCGCGGGAGAATGCCCGCACGGTGCGCGAATATATCTCCAGCGAGATGTGGGAGCGCATCAACAGCATGTATCTCTGGCTCAACGCCGCCGAGGCCCGGCAGCTCTTCGCGGCCAGCGCCATCGATTTCTTTCGTCACGTGGTCGACTATTCGCATCAATTCCACGGGACCACGGCGGCCACGCTCACCCATGGCGAAGGCTGGGATTTCCTGCAAATCGGCAAATACATCGAGCGGGCGGACAGCACGTCGCGCCTCCTCGATCTCAAGTATCACATCCTGCTGCCGCGCGGCGAAGAAGTGGGCGGCAACGTGGACACCGTGCAGTGGCAGGCCGTGCTGAAATCGTGCAGCGGCTTCGAGGCTTATCGCAAGATTTACACCGGGCAGGTCACGCCAGGGACCGTGGCGGAGTTCATCCTGCTGCACGATAGCTTTCCGCGTTCCATCCGCTTTTGCGTCGAGGGGGTCGATGCCGCCCTGCACCGCATCTCCGGCTGCCCGCGTTCGCAATTCACCACCGAGGCGGAGCGGCTCTCCGGCAAGTTGTGCTCGGACCTCAATTACGCGACCATCGGCGACGTTTTCAAAAAGGGCCTGCACCAGTATCTCGATGGCATTCAGCTCCGGCTCATCGAGATCAGCAGTGCGATGAATACGGAGTACTGCGAATGGCTCGAACCGACCGTGGAACAGTCGCAATCGCAGTCGCAAGGCGCGGCCTGAACACGCGCCTTTTCGCGGGTGCGTGGCGCAGGGGAAGAAATAGGGCGAATTTCTTTTGACACCAGAGTCGCCTTTGCTAGCTTGCCCGCCCGCTCTCCGTCATAGGGATGCGAATTTGCCTGACCTGCGTGTGACCTCAAGGGTCGCTGCGGGACGGGCTTTTTCACTCTCGAAGCAGAGTGCGGCCGGTGATGTAAAAGTCCCCGATTTTAGCGCACTGGATGCAGTGCCTGCGTAGCTCAGTTGGTAGAGCACGTCCTTGGTAAGGACGAGGTCATCGGTTCAATCCCGATCGCAGGCTCCATCCGGCAGCGCAGCTTTCAGAACCAACCTAAACTACATAACCTAAACTACCTCCACCGACCTTATGGCTAAGGCTCAATTCGAACGCAACAAACCGCACGTGAACGTCGGCACCATTGGCCACGTTGACCATGGCAAGACCACTCTGACCGCGGCCATCACCACGATTCTTTCCAAGAAGGGCTTCGCCGAGGCCAAGGGT